>DASRUP010000090.1:0-6063 GCA_035655395.1 Minisyncoccota bacterium | reverse complement strand
CCATTACGCCAAGCAAAGCAAATTCGCGGGCTCTTTTCGTTCTTTCCGCACCAAAGCCGTGCGTTTTATCTTAGCCAGTCCAAGCAACAAAGTTTCGCATAAGGAGCTACACACGTTTCTCAAAAAAGAGCTGGCAGATTCCTCTTATACCCCACAAGAGGTTACCCAAGCCCTGCTCAAAGACAAGCTCATTAAAAAGTCAAAGACCCACTATTCTCTTTAACAAACCTTGTGTTATAGTGATTTTATGAAAAAAATGAGGAAATTCTATCTAGGAGTAGAGGGTGGGGCCACCAGAAGCGCTGCAGTTCTTGTCGATGAAAGCAATACTGTTTTATTAGAAAGAATTGGGAAGGCTCTCAACGTCCACAGCGAAGGAAAAGAAGCATCAAAAAAGAACCTCATAAGCCTCCTTGCGCCTATATTCAAAAAGGCAGATCGGAACAAATTGTACGCGGTGTTAGGATTCGCCAGTATTGATACTAAAAAAGATGTAGCCCTTCACCAAAGACTGGCAAAATCTGTTCTTCCCAAGAATACAGTTTTCCGCGTGGTCAACGATGCACAAACCGGGATTGAAGCAAAATGCCCCGAAGCCAAACATCGTATCCTTGTCATTGCCGGCACAGGATCTTCGGTATATGGCGAAAGCGAAGGGAAAACGGCAAAAAGCGTTGGCTGGGAATTCCCATTGGGAGACGAGGGGAGCGGCTTTGATATTGGCTTAAAAGTGATCAAAGCGGCTGTCCAGTCCTGGGATGGTCGTGGCGCTAAAACGCTTCTTGAACGATTGGCTCTCCAAAAAGGCAAGTTTCCTCAAATGGAAGATTTCATCGACGACCTTGGCATACTCTTTCACGACAAAAGGCAAAGCAGCAAATACATTATCGCGTCATTCGCCCCACTTCTTAACAAAGCGCTTGAGCGGAACGATCAAGTCGGGCTGCGAATTCGAAAAGAAGTTGTGAACGATTTAACAACAGGCGTTAGCGCAGTTACAAACAACCTGCGTATAGAAGACAAGGACTTTTGCATTGGGCTTGTAGGTTCCGTATGGAAAATGCCCGGCCTCCAGGATGCCTTTAAACAGGGGATCGAACGACAATTCCCTCGCGCGCAATTCTCGCAAAGGGAAGAAGGCGGCGAGTGGGGAGCAGTTCGTTTGGCCAAAAAACTTGCTGATCATTCATGAAACAAATGGAATCCAATGGACGGCCCATAATTTTTGGAGAAGCACTCTTTGACGTACTCCCAGACGGAAAGGAAATTTTGGGTGGAGCTACCCTAAACGTCGCTTGGCATCTTCAAGCTTTTAGGCGTTCTCCACTCTTCCACTCCCTCTGCCACTTTCTCTCTATTTTTTGATGGTCGTACTTCTTCATCTTTCCTCCAATCATACCCTTTAGCCCCTCTTCTGTCTACCTTGACTAGTATAAAATCTTATCGTATAGTATCTATAGTTTTAGAAGGAAGATCGGCTAAGGAGAGAAAATGCCCGAAAAAAAGCTCGCTCCTACGGTTGGCGAAGAAGTAGCTAAAGGGTCTGGACTCGACTCACAGGCACAAGCTCTCGTCAAGACATTACTCGACGAGGACGAAGCAAAGCACAAGTGGATGGAAGAAAAATTTCGTTCTTCCGATCCCTCCAACAGCCCGCGTAAATAATCTAGCGCAGGGCTTTTTTATTTTAGCCAGCCCAAAAAACAAAGTTTTACACCAAGAGCTGCACGCATTTCTCAAAAAAGAACTGGTAAATTCGTCTTATACGCCCCAAGAAGTTACTCAAGCCCTCCTCAAAGACAAACTCCTAAAAAAATCCAAAAAGTTTTACTCTCTCTAAATGCTTTCAAGCTCCTTGAGATAAGGGAGAGAACTACTTGCGCCCCAGCGCTGCACGCTAAGAGCGGCTGCGCGGTTTGCAAATGCCAACGCCTCTTCAAGAGGCACCTCATTCTGCAGCTGGGCAGCGAGTGCGCCAGTAAAACAGTCGCCCGCAGCAGTAGTGTCTACGGCAGAAACTTTTATTCCCTCGGTTGTAATAACTTTTTCGCCAGATACCGTTATCGCGCCTCTTGCCCCAACGGTAACCACCACTACCCCGGGGCCTTTTGATTGTAAAGCTTTTGCCGCCTGCACAATATCGCCCACATCCTCTAAAACACCAGCAGAGCCCGCCAAAAAAGACAATTCCACTTCGTTGAGCACCAAATAATCTACGTTTTTGAGAAGTTCTGTTGGGGTTTCCTTTACGGGAGAAGGATTCAATAACGTTGTTTTACCGAATTTGCGCGCAATGGCAAAAAGCCGTTCAACCGAAAGCATAGGAATTTCGTATTGCGAAATAACAACTCGAGTCTCTTTGATCAGAGCGGCGTACTCTTCGATATACTGCTCTGTTACCTCCGCATTGCTTCCCGGCAACACAACAATGGTGTTTTCTCCGTCAGGGCCTACCGTAATGAGTGCCAGTCCCGACGACAAAGGAGATTTTGCGAGGCCCTCTAACCCTAGCTTTTCTGATTCCAAGAAACTCCGCAGCTGCTCGCCAAAGTGGTCATCCCCGATTTTGGCGATTAATGCGACATTGGCGCCGAGCCTGGAGGCGGCTATTGCCTGGTTCGCGCCTTTTCCTCCGGGTATATACCGAATTGTTTTGGCAGACACTGTCTCGCCCTTCGCAGGAAGCTTCTCTACATCCACCACCAAATCCATATTTACGCTGCCTGCTACGAGTATTGAGTTTTTCATGCAAATATCAAACGAAAAATATCTTCTGCAACATCATTGGGATGAGGAATTCCCAAAGCTACCTGGCATGGCGGATTGTCTTTACCAAGTACCGTCTGCCCCCTCTTTTCCCCCTGGACGATAACCTGAACTCCAACTTTCTTCCATTCTAAGACTTCGGGATGAAAAAGGGAATACGCTGCCAGTGGATCGTGGAGGCCAAAATTTTCTTGTTTCTTATCGCCATAATTTTCAAACCATGCAAGAAGTAACTTCTTTGCCCAGATTTTATAGTCGGCATTCTCTGGTATTTGCGTCACTTTTTCTTTTGTCCACGAAACCTTTCTGGTTACGTCGAGCGGAACTACTTTTACATCAATTCCTTGGCAGTGTTCAAAGAGATAAGCAGCGGCGTCTGGATCAAACGCAACGTTCGTTTCCGCATAGGGAGTTATATTCCCCTTCATATTAAAGACGCCTCCCATCACGGTAGCCTCTCTCAAATTCTTTTCTTCCAATAGAGTCCGCACATTCGTCATCGGCCCCAATGAAATGACGTTGGAATTATCGGGAAATCTCTCCGCCGGCACAACTCCCTTTATTGAAACTTGCGGGTGGATTCCCCAAATCCCGTCGGATCCGTGAAAGTCATCAGGCCATTTGTGCTCAAATGGCTTTATCGGATTTTTTGCTCCCGAGAAAAAAGACCAATGGGGAGCGATGAACGCGATAAATTCTTTTGCGTTTTGCGATGTATGTTCTTCTGTGGCGCTTCCGAAAGTAGAAATAAGCGTATGATGAAGAGTTGGCGATAGTTTGCAAAGTAAAAGCAGGGCGATCATGTCGTCCACTCCAGGGTCAGATACGATAGTATATGTTTTTTGGTGAACTTCCATAAAATAAATAGGAGGGTTAACGCTATCTCTTACGATAGCGTTAACCCCCTTTACATGCCCACAATGGAGCTTACGAGCTCTACGACTCCCTGCGTACAGGGAGCAGAAGCGAGCAGGTCTGCCCCTTTTTGAGCGGCTAATGTTCCGTCCCCCACAATGCCTGTCTGGCAAAGCGGAGGGCAATACGCAAGGTCGCTCGTTGAGTTCCCTATCATATAGCAGGACTTACCCTGCTTATACAGTTCCCATCCAACAGCCCGTAGTATCTTGCCTTTTTTGTGCGGGCTGCAAAAGGCAAAGAAGCCATAAGAAGGCGAACAATCAATGGTTCTTGGATCTATGCCAAAACGTTCGGCTATCTTCGTACGCTCTACGAATTCACCGAGTCGCTTGGTTAATTCCGGGTCAGACTCGCCATTTCGACGGCAGAAAACAGCTAAGGTTTGCGTCCGCCCTGCGCCGAAACCTATTCCAGTCTCGCCCAAGGCGCGGCTACTTTCTTGGAACTCCGCGCTTAGTACATCTGGAAAAACATGGATTCCCTGCTCGTCTGCCCATTCCCGTATCAGATCTTTTAACTCTTCTACGGGCATTGGGTTATCTGTGGATACCGGAATACCGTTCAGGAGAGCCCCACCCTCGGCAATAATGGGACCGTGGATCCCATGCCGCTCGCCCCATTTCTTAAGCGCCTCATGGGGAGAGTCAGAACACAGCCCAAGCATCCACCCTTGCCCCTCAATCTCTTGGACGAAACTCATCCACTCACCCTTTCTTACCGTAAGGAGACGATCGATGTTAATGAGCGTGTCGTTGAGATCGAGCCAGATGACTCCCTGCCCGGGAACATTAAACTCTATTTCCGGAAAGTTGAGCAAGTCAAGCATGCGCTCGCAGAAACGTTCCATTGGCTCGTCCGCCGGGATACCTAATCGTTCTACGCCATAAGCGAAAGCAGCAGCCGTGTCGCACACGCGCACGCTCGGGAATTGCCCCCAGAAGACACAATTGAGCTCCCAAACTCGCCGGGAAAACTCAAGGGCGCGCTCTCGAGGAACCCCTATGCGTGCTGAAGGGTCCACGAAAGGAAAGACATAGGGCGTGCGAACGATAGTCCCCGAAGGCAGGGGCCATGGATAGTGCACCACCAATCCCCCCTCGTGAGCCCCCGCAAGGAAGTCTCGGGGGTTGTCGATTCCCCGATTGCGGATCTCATGCGGCTCATAAGACACCATGCCTCTTACTGGAATATCCAGTTCAGGGCACCCTACGCGAACACTCACAAGAACTTCGGCGATCGATACGCCCTGCGCCCCCAACTGCTCGAGAATGGGCCTTACGGTCCGCCCTGTGTACATCATATCGTCCACGAGATTGTACGTCCCCGGGGGAATTCTTGCTACTTGCTGCTGAAGGGTTGAGAATCCTGGCCTCTCTACGATGCCAATGTTCCTCTTACCCCCTGGCAGGAACACTCGCGAAACCCTAACCTGGAAATCGCCCGAGAAGTAAGAATCCATGGAAATAGTCTTGTATCCGTTGGCAGTTGTGGAAATCCACTCCTGACATGCAGTCAGGTCGCAACTCACGATTTCAACTTCGTCATTGAGGACTCGTCGAGATATTGCGCATAGCCCCTGAAAGAAATTGCCAACTGCTTCCTCTCCAGTTTTTCCCAGTTTCAAGTAGTCGATCGCCCGTGCTCCTTCGTCGCGGAAAAGATATTTTTGCACCCCAATCCTCCTCGTATTCTTTTGTGCTTTTTGTGATGTGAAAAGTTCAACAGTTTAAAAAAACTGCCAGACCCTGTTTTTGATCTGGAAATTATTCGCCCCGCAAGAGGTAAACAATTTCCAAACCGAAATATTTTTAATTCTTTTTGCCAGAACGGTAAATCCTATTGCGGACGTTGCACCATTTGCCTTCAAACATATATCCTGCGAGCTTGCCTTCTTTTGCCAGGCCAGGGAATACATCTCTTTCCAAAGAGGCTGTTTTCTGTTTTGGGATATACTCGAAAATTTCAGGGCTCAAGCAAAAAATTCCTGCACTAATTACTCTCGAAACCCCTTCTTTTTCTTTGGGCTTTTCGGTAAAGCCCACAATTTTTTCGCCTCGCATTTGCACCGCGCCGTAAGGCGATGGGTCTTCAATAGACGTTAGGGCAAGAGTGGCTGTTACCCCAGCATCCGCATGATAAGAAGCCAAATCCATAAGGTCGAGGTCGGCTACTACGTGGCAATACAGCACGAAAAAAAAGTCCTCTCCCACAAACTTTTTAGCCAGCGAAACCGTATGCGCCGTTCCTATACTTTCTTCCCCTTGCCATAGATACGTAATTTTTGTTCCGTATTTTGCGCCGTCGCCCAGGATTTTCTGCGCTTCTGTTTCTCCTTTATGAAGCAAAAGCACAACTTCTTTTACACCGTGCTTTTGCAAA
>DASRUP010000089.1:0-3304 GCA_035655395.1 Minisyncoccota bacterium | reverse complement strand
GAATCTGCCAGCTCTTTTTTGAGAAACGTGTGTAGCTCCTTATGCGAAACTTTGTTGCTTGGACTGGCTAAGATAAAACGCACGGCTTTGGTGCGGAAAGAACGAAAAGAGCCCGCGAATTTGCTTTGCTTGGCGTAATGGCGGCTGCGTTTGTTAATGGTGCGATCTTTTTTGAGTACCACAGCGCCGTAGTCAAACAGCGCGTAGTGCCATTCTCTTGGAGTTGTGCCTTTGGGTAAGGTGTCGATTGCTTTTTGCGCGATTTGCAAAATTTCTTTATCTGTGACACCATTTTTATCTCCGAAAAAGAAATGCAAATATACTCTGCGGATATTGGTGTCGAGAAACGCTTCTTTACTACCAAAAGCAAAGCAGGCAACGGCCCTGGCGGTGTAGTGGCCTACACCTGGGAGCGTTTCGAGAAAGTTTCGCTCGGACTGCAGCTTTTCGTCGCGCTTTACCCCACGCTTCGCGCGGGGCCCTACGCGTCTCCTCAAATCTACAGTCCTCGCTGCTTTTTTCAGGTATTTTGCTCGCCGCCAGTACCCTAAACCCGCCCATACTTTTAAGAGTTTTTTGTCCGGGGCTTTGGCCAGGGCTTGTGGGGTGGGAAACTCCTGCAAAAATTCCTGGTATTTGGGCAGTACGCGGGGAATCTGTGTTTGCTGCAGCATAATTTCTGAAACCAGGATTTTGTAGGGGTCTCGGGTCTCGCGCCAAGGCATATCTCTGCGGTTCTCTGCGTACCAATTCAAAATGGTTTTCTGGAACTTTGCTATTGTCATAATTGCTATTGTAGCATACAAGAAAGATAGGTATGGCGTATGTTCCGCACGACAAATTCGCTCAAAAAGCGAAAGAAAAAGGGTTCAGGGCCCGCTCTGCTTTTAAGTTACTCAATCTCCAGAATAAATTCCAGCTTCTCAAAAAGGGGGATATGGTTTTGGATTTGGGAGCAGCTCCCGGCAGCTGGCTGCAGGTGGTTTCGCAAATTGTGGGCAACGAAGGGTTTGTGGTGGGAGTAGATATCACGCCCATAGAGAATTTAGGCCTGCCGAACGTAAAGACTTTTCAGAAAAGCATTGCAGACCAGGATTTCGTGGAGTTTTTGCGAAAACGAGACCCCGCGATCTTTAACGTAGTGCTTTCGGATATTGCGCCCAACACCACAGGCATAAAAGCCAGGGACGAGGCGCTTTCGCACGAACTCTCCATGCGCGTGCTGGAGATTGCAATGCAGGTGTTAAGAAAAAAAGGAAACCTTGCGATAAAAGTTTTTGAAGGGCCAGAGACCCCCGAACTTCTCAAAGAAGCAAAAAAGCACTTTGCCCGCGTGCATTTGGCAAAGCCTATGGCCTCCACCAAAGGCAGCAAAGAACTTTTCCTCGTCGCCCAAAACTTTTTACAGAATGGACAAATGGCCTAAAAATAGCTAGAATTAGGCCGTATATGGCTAAGTATGACCACCAAAAAATAGAGAAAAAGTGGCAGAGGGAGTGGAGTAAACAAGAGGAGTTTCGGGCGCAGGAGAAATCTTCCAAACAAAAGCTGTATGTGCTGGACATGTTTCCGTATCCTTCAGGATCGGGCTTGCATGTAGGGCATGTGGAAGGGTATACCGCCACCGACATTTACTCTCGAGCCAAGCGCATGCAAGGCTACAACGTGCTGCATCCCATGGGGTGGGACGCTTTTGGCTTGCCCGCAGAAAACTACGCGATAAAAACCGGAGTACACCCAAAGAAAACCACAGAAACGGCCATTAAGACCTTTCGAAAGCAAATGGACCGCATGGGGTTTTCCTACGACTGGAGCCGCGAAATTGGCACGCACACGCCAGAATATTATAAATGGACGCAATGGTTTTTTTTGCTGCTGTACAATAATGGCTTGGCATACAAGGCAAAGGCAAGCGTAAATTGGTGCCCTTCGTGCCAAACCGTGTTGGCTAATGAGCAGGTCGTAAACGGAAAATGCGAACGGTGCAGCACCCAAGTTATACAAAAAGAACTGGAGCAATGGTTTTTTAAAATTACCGATTTTGCGGAAGATTTAATTGCGGATTTGGACAAAGTAGATTGGCCAGAATCCACCAAGTTAAACCAAAAAAACTGGATTGGCCGCTCCCAAGGAGCTGAATTAAATTTTCCAATTCTCAATTCTCAATTTTCAATTAACGTTTTTACAACGCGGCCTGATACGCTTTTTGGTGCCACCTATATGGTTTTAGCTCCAGAGTATACGTTGGTCGATGGGCTAAAAGAGCAAATTACAAATTGGCAAGAGGTAGAAAAATATAGGGAAGAGGCGAAGAAAAAGAATGAAGCAGAGCGCACCGAGCTTGCCAAGGAGAAAACAGGCGTAGAATTGCAAGGAGTAAAAGCAATAAATCCAGGCACCAAAGAAGAAATCCCCGTATGGATTGCAGATTATGTGCTGGCTAGTTATGGCACAGGCGCTATTATGGCTGTTCCCGCGCATGATGAGCGCGATTTTGAGTTTGCCCAAAAATACAACTTGCCCATAGTAATGGTGGTATGCCCGCATTATCCTGCCAAAACTTGTCCTGTGATGGACGAGGCGTATCTTGGTGAAGGCCATCTGGTAGCTTCGGGGAAGTTCGATGGGATGCCGAACGAAAAAGCAAAATGGGAGATTACCAAGGCTGTAGGCGGAAAAAGGAAAACAAATTATCATCTGCGAGATTGGCTGGTGTCGAGGCAGAGATATTGGGGAGCCCCCATTCCTATTGTGTACGACCCAGAGGGCAAGCCGCACGCGGTGCCAGAAAAGCATTTGCCTTGGTTCTTGCCGACAGACGTGGAGTTTAAACCTACCGGATACTCGCCTTTGGCAGACTCCAAAGAGTTTGTGAAACGTACGGAAAAAATCTTTGGCAAAGACTGGAAACCCGAAGTAGATACTATGGATACTTTTGTATGCTCTTCCTGGTATTATTTTCGATTTGCAGACCCTACAAACAAGAAAGAATTTGCTTCTGCAAGGGCTCTTAAACAATGGCTTCCCGTGGACATGTATGTGGGCGGGGCAGAGCATACCGTATTGCACTTAATGTACGCCAGGTTTTTCACGAAAGTGCTTAAAAAACTTGGGTACGTGGAGTTTGGCGAACCGTTCCAAAAACTGCGCCATCAGGGCATTATTTTGGCTGAAAACGGGCAGAAAATGTCTAAATCTAAGGGTAACGTCATAAACCCAGACGACATTATTGAAGAATACGGGGCAGACCCCCTGCGTATGTTTGAAATGTTTTTGGGCCCCTTGGAAGACATGAAGCCTTGGA
>DASRUP010000088.1:0-2138 GCA_035655395.1 Minisyncoccota bacterium | reverse complement strand
TGCTTGCGAAAGGAGTCGAGAGTTTAGGGCAGAAATCAGTGGAGCTTTCCGACACCCTCTACGCTGCAGAGCAGGAAATCGAAGGCACCCAACAAAACGTAGAAGCGGTACAAAGTCGCCTGGGGGGTTTTGAACAGCAGGTAGGCCAAATTTCAGGCACCGTGAATACTTTGGAAAAGCTTAGCAAAACCGACCCAGAGCTTTTGCAAAAATATTCAAAAGTATATTTCTTAAACGAGCACTACGTGCCAGAACGCTTAACGCAAATTCCTTCAAACTACCTGTATAGCGACAATTCGCCAGAGCATATACACACGGTGGTATGGCCTTACCTCAAAGAACTTTTGGATGCGGCTCAATTAGCAAATGTGCCAGTGTATATAAGATCCGCCTACCGCTCGTTCGACGAGCAGTCGGCCTTAAAAACCCAATACACGGTTTTGTATGGGGCGGGCACCGCAAATCAGTTCTCGGCCGACCAGGGGTATTCTGAACACCAGCTGGGTACAACCGTAGATTTTATTACTACGGGGCTTTCGGGCCAACTTACAGGATTTGAAAACACGCAGGCTTACCAGTGGCTGCTGGCGAACGCACACAAATACGGCTTTACGCTTTCTTATCCCTCGGGAAACCCTTCGTATATTTTTGAACCGTGGCATTGGCGCTATGTAGGTATAAGTCTTGCCGGATATCTTCACGACCAAAACAAATATTTTTACGATTTCGAGCAGCGCGAAATAGACGAATACTTGGTAAACCTGTTTGATTAAAACATGCGTACTGTTTCCAAACCGATTATTCTTTTGGGCATTGCCCTGTTTTTTATTTTTCTCGGGTTTAACGCAACACAGCAGTTTGTTACTCCGTTTTTTGAGCAGCGGGGAATTGTAGAGGTAGGATTTCAGTCGTTAATTCTTATTTATGTATTTTTTGTTTTTACCAATCCTTTTGCGGCAACTATAGCCGTAAAGTATGGCCCTAAAGTTCTGGTAGCCGGGGGTTCTCTGGCGTATAGCTTGTATATTGCAAGCCTGGCTTCCGGAAGTCTCCCTTTTATATATGCAGCCTCTGCGGTATTGGGGGTGGGAGCAGGGTTTTTTTGGATGGGGGAAAACAGCTACTTGTTCCGAACAAGCAAAGAAGACGAGCGCGGTAAAAATGTCGGGTTTATCGACACGCTTCTTTACTTAGGGACTGCTAGCGGGGTGTTGGGGGTGGGTTTTTTGGTTTCCTCTGTGAGTTTCCGGTGGATGTTTTTGTTTCTTGCTTTTATGCCGCTGATTGGGTTTTTGGTGTTGTTAAGGTTGCCTCGTTTGCACATAGAGCAGAGCGGAGAAAACCGTTTCGTGCTGCTGCGGAAAGCTGTGCAAAGCACCGCTGCCATACGAATTGCGGGAATATGGCTGGCAATGTTTATGGTTATGGGTTTGGTAATTGGAATTCTTCCTGTGCAAATCGCAAAGAAATTTGATTTAGTCTATGTTGGAGTGCTTACGTCGCTTCCTTTCCTACTCCCTGTTTTTTTGTCGTATGGACTCGGAAGGATATCGGATCGCGTGGGAAGAAAAAAAGTAATTGCAGTAGCGTACGCTTTGGTAGTCGCTGGGATGGTTGTTTTGCAGTTTTCCGATATCCCTGTGCTTTTGGTGATAGGGTCAGTTTTGCTGGCGTTGGCGTGGACCTTAACCCGCATTGGAATTCTTCCTCTTATTGGCGATATTGGCAGCGGAAAAAATCTTGAGGCCCTGATCGCGCTTTTCTGGATGTCCCAGAACGCGGGGGTGATTTTGGCCCTGCTTCTGGGAAGATTCTTAAACGAGAATATAGGCTTTTTGTACGGCATTGCGCTTGCCGTCGTATTACTCTCTTTTGCAGTGGCTTTCCCCTTGTTCCGGACAAGCATAGGGGATGTACGAAAACGCCTGGGCGAAGAAATTGCCTAGCTCAAGCCTACTTGACTTGAGGTGATAAGGTGTGGTAGCATTAATCTCATCGGGCCAGAACTCCAAGAAAAACGAAGTCGGGTTTTAGTCTGGAGCCAGCTGCGTCCGATAGGGTAACGAGCTAGTTTCTTTTAAAATGGAACAAGGAACCATAGTTCGACTCACAGACCGCGGATTTGGATTCATCTCTCG
>DASRUP010000087.1:0-2484 GCA_035655395.1 Minisyncoccota bacterium | reverse complement strand
CGGGACGCCGCAAAAGAAGCAGAAGAGTCAAAAGTAGAGGTGCGCAAAGAAGATAAAACCATCCGCCCCTTTACCATACCTACGCAAGACAATATGGGCGGGGAAATTTTGCGCATAACCTCTTTTTCGGTTATGAAGGGGCTCAAGGCCGTACAAAAGAACACAAATATTTCTTTGCGGAAAAATGAGCATTTGTTGTTGTTGGGGCCAAACGGCATTGGCAAAAGCACGTTGCTTGAGTCTTTGGCAAGCGGCAAGGCAAAAGGCGCAACCATAGCGCCCCATATGGAAGTGGGGTATTACCGGCAGGATTTTTCCACGCTTAATTTCGCAGATACCGTATACGATTCGCTTGCCCAAGTTTCCAAAGACAGGTCAGAGCAAGAGGTGCGTTCCGTGGCAGCCAGCTTTTTAATAACCAAGGAATTAATATACGCCAAGGTAGGCAGCTTGTCTGAAGGCCAAAAGGGGCTGGTTTCTTTTGCCAGGCTGGTGCTGCAAAAGCCGGGACTCCTTATTTTAGACGAGCCCACCAACCATATAAACTTTCGGCATGTGCCCGTTATTGCCTCGGCCTTAAACAAGTACGAGGGCGCCATGGTGTTGGTAAGCCACGTTCCCGAATTTGTTGGCCAAATCCGCATTGACCAGGTTCTCGATTTGGAGAAGTAGTCAGTCTTAGTTGCAAAGCGTCGGTTTGTGTGTAATGCTGGGTATACTATGGCAAAACGAAGATCAGGAGTACACAACAAAACAACTCATTCAAGAAAAGGCCCAAAACGGCTCGCGGTAAAGAAACGGATGCTCGAGATAAGAGCAATGAAACCCGCCGAGCGCAGAAAGGCTCTTCGGGGAGAATAATCTTACTGAGTTTTGAGAGACTCCAAGCCGTGGAGGGGCAAAGCGTTTGACATGTTGCACCTTACGACTATAATAAAGGTGATGAAAAAGAAAAACATCACCATGGATGACCTTGCGGGGATGGCGAAGAGAGAATTTGACGAGATTCATAAGAAGCTTGGTAAACTGGACACTTTGGAAAAAAACGACCAAGTGATCCTGAAACGATTGGAGGGTGTTGTTTACCGCACAGAATTTGAGAGGCTTGAGATAAGGGTAAAAGAATTGGAAGATCTCCTTGCAATCAACGGCAAGAAAAGCTAATGCTTGTAAAACAGGTTCTGACTTTGTGCACTAAGGGAGCAGCGTTAAAAAAAAGATTTGAGTATAGTAGCGGAAGTACTTTCAATATTTGAGCGATTACTAGAGGGGGAAAAATACGAAGAAGTACGGAAACTCGAAGATGAACAAGGTCTTTACTTATGGGACATTAAAATTTCGGGAGAAGAAGGAGGCATAGAGTATTCTTACATGAGACAGGGGCAATATCCTGAAGGACAAGCTTTAGCGACAGCTGTTCATGTTGCGTTTTTTGACAGCGAAGGCATGCCAATTGGTGGTCATTCAGTGGCGAAGTATGTCGACGGCCAGTGGCAGCTAACCCCATAATTTTAGTTGACCGTATAAAGGCGACCCATAGCATGACCGCCTTTAATTTTGTACGAATCTTTCATCGTCCTTCGACAAAGCTCAGGACAGTTTTTTGTTTACACTGAGTTTGTCCAAGTGCTACAATGGCGGCATGAACATGTGTAAGGCCGTAAAGGCCAAAAGCGTACAAGGGTATATTGCTGCGGTTCCCAAGCTAAAGCCGCAGTCGCATTTTTCGGGCTTTTACGTTACAATAACAATATGAAAAACACTTACATTATAGGGGGGCTTATTCTGTTGCTGGCGATTGCGGGGGGCGCCGTGTACCTCGTAACGCAAAACCAGCAGGCAGAAGATACAACACAACAAACGCAAAACGGCGGGGTTACGCCCCAGCCGCAACCAAGTCCAACGCCGGAACCTTCGCAGGAAAACGAGCCCCAATCTGTTTTGGGAAAATCGGTGGAAGGGCGCGACATTACCGCGTACCACTTTGGCTCGGGCGATAAGGAGCTTTTGTTTGTGGGCGGCATGCACGGCGGGTATTCATGGAACACGGCGCTCGTTGCTTATGAGCTTATGGATTATTTGGAGGCAAACCCCAATGGTATTCCGGCAAACGTAAAAGTAACCGTAATTCCGGTGTTAAACCCGGACGGTTTGGAGAAGACTGTCGGCACTGCGGAGCGTTTTACGAAAGCAAACGTACCAGTCTCTTTGGAGGCAACAATACCCGGCCGGTTTAACGCAAACAATGTGGACTTAAATCGCAACTTTGACTGCGACTGGCAGTCGGTTGGCATTTGGCAAAGCCGGGAAGTGGACGGGGGAGCAAGCGCGTTTTCTGAACCGGAAAGCCGGGCGTTTCGAGGTTACGTGCAGGCAAACAACCCAGCCGCTGTATTGGTGTGGTTTAGCGCGGCAGGCGGCGTATACGCTTCGCATTGCGGAAACGACCCCATTTTGCCAGAAACCACGGCTATTACCAATGCA
>DASRUP010000086.1:0-9026 GCA_035655395.1 Minisyncoccota bacterium | reverse complement strand
CTTTAAAATCAAACGGCCCTCTTCCTGGGGATGGCGCAACACAATCATATCCCCCACCTTTGGCTTTAGCATAATATACGAAAGCTTGTCGAGCAAGACAAAATCCCCTTCTTTGCACAAGGGCTCCATACTTTGGCCTTTTACAATAAAATAAGGAATCATCGGTGTTTCGAACTTTCGGCCTGGCGAAATATCTCTGCAATTTCCTCTACCGCCTTCAATAATTCTTGTGCAGTTTGCAGATTCACTCCCTGTTTGTTCTTGGAACAAAGTTTTGCCGCTTTCCAAAATGTATCGTGAAGTTCGGGAAAATCCCCCAGGTGTTCTGGCTTAAAATAATCTGTCCAAAGGATAAGCAACTCTTTCTTGCAAATTTGCGCGTGCTCTTCTTTCACGTGCACCATGCGCACAAAGGAATTTCGCGTATCGAGAGTTGGGAGCATGTCCTGGGGAAGCTCCTCGATTTTCTCCACCATTTTTGCCACGGTTTTTGCCGCAGTCAAGGCGGGTTCTGGCGTATAAATCCCGCAGGGAATGTCGCAGTGGGCATACACTTTTTTGGCCGGCTTTATTTTGTGCAAAATCTCAAAGATACGGTAAAGCATATTTATATGTAATACGTTAGAGGAGCTTTTTTGTTATATCTCTCCCCTACCTCCAGTGTACTCAACCATAACCCTTCGTCAATAGAAAGCCCCTCGTGCGATACACAGGGGCTGGATGATATGGTCTTACGTATTAGGTGCTTTGCGCGAGAGTTCCTTTCCCTCGCCAAGGCCATCCCCTCACAGGGGCAGTAACCTCATGCAAATAGGAAAGAATTTCCCGATACGACCGAAACGTGCCGGTCTCGCAGTAAGAAATGTCGTGCTGCTCGCAAAAGGTCTTGATAATCTTTCTGGCTGCTCCCAACCTGTTGCGCGGCATCAAAGGGAACAAGTGGTGCTCGATCTGATAGTTCAGGCCGCCGTACCAGAAATCGGTAATAAGGCCCGGTTTAACATTACGGGTAGTGAGCACCTGGGTGTGCAGGAAATCAAGCTTGTTGTCTTTCTCCAAGACCAACATCCCTTTGTGGTTGGGTGCAAAGACTGTACCGTAGTACAGGCCGAAAAGCGCTTGGTGTACTAGGAAAAAACCCAATACCTGCCAGGGAGTCAAAAACCAAAACAGCAGGCCAAAGTACAACAGGAAGTGCAACCCCATAAGCAGGGGCTCGAGGACAGGATACTTTACTTTCCGCTGTTTCAGCAAAAACTGGATGCTGGCCAGGCGAATACCCAGGCCTTCCAAGGGCAGCAAGGGTATAAAATAGAATGCCTGATACCCCACCAAGCGCCGCATGAACTTTGATTTGCCAAGCGCCGACTCCTTGGAGAAAGCCAGGAAGGGCAGCGTGGTATGCGGGTCCTGCTCAAGATCGTTGGGGGTCGCATGATGCTGGTTATGCTGGGTAACCCACCAACTTCGGCTTAGGCAAATAAAGAAGCTTGCACCAAGACCTGCAAGCTCGTTTCCCCGAATCGATCGGAACGCGCCGCGGTGTCCGGCATCATGACCAATATACCCAATTTGCCCGAACACGAAAGCCAAGAATGCAGCGTTCAACAACTGGAGCCAAAAGGTATCTACAACCACCAGAATGGTGATGCTGATACCCCATAATGCCAGGGTCGAAAAGATTTTGAAATAGTAGTAAGCTGGCTGTTTATCCATCAATCCAGCTTTCTCAATTTCTTCCTGGAGCTCGGGGTAGTAGTTAGTCGGCGATGCCACGAATTTTCTCCTTTCTAAAGATCAGCTTGCGAATCTCGTTATACCATACCACAATTACCTCAAAAGCAAAAGGCGCGTAAGGTATTCTGCGCGCCTCGTTAAAAAAATTCAATTCCATTCACATCGGACAGGTTTCAGAAACATTTCCTTCTTTCTTGGCGCCGTGGGAATCGGCAACTTCCATTGCCAAGCCCATTTCTTGCCCGATTTTTTCCATAATAGCTTCGGGCGTGGTTTTGGCTTCGTCGAACGTTATGTCGAGGGAGCGCTCTTCGTAGCGAACCTTGACATCCTCAACGCCGGGAATTGACATAACAATTCCCTTCATGGTTCCGGGGATAGAAGGGCAGCCGATTCGTGATGGATGCAATGTAATGGTTTTTTTCATATTTTTTTTGTATCAGATTGTGGAGTGGGAAGCGTGAACGTAAACGCGCTTCCCTTGTTTTCTTTTGTCGTGAAAAATACGGCGCCTCCGTGATGCTCTACGATGTTTTTTACCAAATAAAGCCCCAGGCCCGTGCCGCTTGTCTGCGCAAGCTGGGCGTTCTCGGCCCGGAAAAACTTGGTGAACACTTTGGAAATCTGGTCTTCGGGCATTCCGATTCCCATATCTGCCACTTCCACGCTTACATTGCTCTTTTCCTGCCAGAGCTTCACGGTCACAGAACCCCCCGGAGGCGTGTATTTAATCGCGTTGTCCAGCAGATTTTCCAGCACGAGGCGCATTCGGTTCTCGTCAAAATCAAGCTGGGGAACGGCGCCTTTTGGCATCTGCAGAGAGAACGCGATGCCTTTCTCGGCGGCGGTTTTTCTGAAGGTTTCACAGGTTTCTTCCACCACGGGCGCGAACGCCTGCCTTTTCTTTTTGAACCCGAACCTTCCTTCTTCCAAACGAGAGGCGTCCAGCAAATCATTCACCAAATCAATCAGACGCAGGTTTGACTCGTACGCGTCTTTCGCGAACTTTTTCTGTTCTCTGTTCAGCTTTCCCATGCGTTCTTCCAGCAGGGCGTACAAGGTCCACTTAATGCCGGTTAAGGGCGTGCGCAGTTGGTGGGCGGCCACCGACACGAATTGCGACTTTATCTCGTCTAAATCGCGCAGGCGTTCATTGCTCTGCGTAAGTTCCAAGTCGCGCCGCACGAGCATTTTGCCTGTTTCATGGCTCTCTTGCAACAATTCCTGCAGGCGAGCATTCATTCGCTGGGTTTGCTCCGCAATTTTTTTCGATTTCCGATACACCGCGACCGCGCGACTCGCCAACACCGCGCCGCTCACAATCAAAAGCAACCACCCGAATACCAAGGTTTGTACGCCAAATATATCCATGGGTTCTTTGAGCCGTTACTCGCCAACGGCAAACATCACCACGGTTTCGTTGTAAAAACGCGAGCTGATTTTTTCCGTGTCGTGCAGTTCCCCGCCGATAGGCGCCTGTTCCCCATAGGTATAAAACCCCAGCAGAGGTACGTCTTTACCGATAATTTCCATCACCGCCTGGATCTCTTCATTCGCCCGCTGCCCAAACAGTTTTTCCCGCGCGATACAGTTAAACATGAGCACAAACTTTGGTTGCGAGCCCTGTTTTTCAAAATCGGCCATGAGCTTGCGCGCGGCGTCTTGAGCCGCCTCCACGGCCTTTTCGGTACTCCCTATCATGAGCCGAATTTCAGAACCCTCCGGAATTTCGGCAGCACACGTGATAGCTCCTTGTTCATCAACCGTAATGGGATCGCGGATAAGATACTCATCCATGCCCGGAAGCTTAATTCCCAAAGGATAGGTAATCGCCATTCTCGCCAAAGGTTCTTTACGCAGCTCTCCCGCTTTATCGCCAAAGTAGTCCTCGTAAATGCTTACTGCGGGACGGCCATTTAACTCATGCACCACCGACCCTGCCGCTTTCGTCACTTTCATGGGCACGCCGATGGGCACCCATCCGTGCCGAACCCCGGCTCCCATGGAAAATTTCCCTGCGAGACCCACCCCTCCTACCGCTCCCCAAGCAGCTTCCTCGTCCTGGTATTCATACGTCTTCTCAAACAGAAAGTCGTCGCCCGCGGCTCCGCCCACAACCGGAAAATGCTCGCCCAGCACGTCGAGCGCTCCGCGCACGATGTCTGCCCCGTTTCCGGTTAAGACGTCGGGAAACATGATAAACGCTTGTAAGGGGTCCTTGGCCTTTTCTTTTACTTCTTTGGCCACTGCCTGGCCCGCCTCTCTCGCTCCTTTTTTCACGTCTCTTCCCAGACCCGTGTAAAAATCAATTTGGTCTGACGAAATTGCCATTACCCCGACCGAGTGCTGGCTCGGGCCTTCGTTGGTAATCTCTCCCGCGTCCGAGCATCCTACCAAGGGAGCGCCGCCGCTTGCTTCGCGCACGCCCTTTAAGACCTCTGGCTGGCCAAAACTCACGGAAGCGAATACAATGGTCAGCTCGGGCGTTTTGCCGCCCGCCGCCTCCATCGCGGTTTTACAGGCCGCGTACCCTGCCTGGAAGGCGTCCTTCTCTTTGCTTAAACCTATTCCCGCGTAAATTGCCATGCAATAATAACGCTAGAATGTTATTAATCTTGACCTTTCTTGACTAATGCTTGAACTTTTTCAAAGATCTCGCCGGGAACGGTATTCGTCTTTACGATGTAATCAACCGCGCCGGCTTTTAGCCCTTCGTCAATTTCTTCCTGCTGGCCTAGATTCGAAGTAATAATGACCGGAATGTCTTTTGTAGCGTCGTTTTTTTTCAGCTGGCGCAAAAAGCTCAAACCGTGCTCATCGGGCAAAACAAGGTCAAGCAAAATAACGTCTACTTCATGTTCTTCCAAAACCCTTCGCGCCAAGGCCGCGTTGAGCGCCTTGAGCACCGTATACTTTTTCTCAACAAACTTTCTCTCCAAAGCGTCAGAAAGAATTGTATCGTCTTCCACCAGGAGAACCCGATTCCCCTTCACGGGCTGGAGTTTGACGGGCTTTTTCTTTTTCTTGTCGGCTTCCGCCTCGAGCACACTGTTCACTTTTTCCACAACCTCGTTGGGGTTAAAATTCACTTTTACCAGATAATCTCGCACGCCCATGTGGAGCGCGCGTTCGATCTCAATGGAATCTCCGGAGTTGGAAATGATAATCACGGGCAAGCCGGGCAGCACGCCGTCTTCTTTATGCAGTTTTTCTAAAATGTCAAATCCCTTGAGTCCGGGCAGCATAATATCGAGCAGAACCAAATCCGGCTTTGTTTCCCGAATAAGCCGCAGTCCTTCGTTTCCGTCTTTTGCCGCCTTTACTTCATACCCTTGGTCTCGCAATCCAGACTCTATAAGGTTTGAGAGAGTGGCTTCGTCTTCAATAAGAAGAATGTATTTTTTCTTTCCGGTCATTACTATATTATGGAGTTTTCTGGTTTTCCCGTCCAGAGGCCGAGTTTTCCTCACGGTGCCGGCCGTCGGTACAATTGCATTCTTTCAGAGGTTCGCCATAGTCTGGGCAACCTTCAGTTTGGCAAACGCCGGGAGTTTCTGCCATTCCTCCGCATCCACCGGTGCATATATAATGCTTTTCCATGTATCTTACTTCATTTATCGATTTCTTGTTTGACCTTTTCCTTCCATAAAACCAAGCGCTACGGCTGCCGCGATAAGGCCGACATTCCTGAACAGAACGCCAAACGCGTTAAGATTTAAAAATGTTATTGCAAACAACAGCGCGGCGCTTATAACTGCCGCGGCCACGCCCCATTTTCCCCATAACAGCCAAACCGCAAGTACGGCTTCAAAAATGAAAAACGAAATAAGGAACGGCACGGCGCCAACCGGAAGCGACTCAAGCACAAAACCCGGAATCCACTTGATATACGCGCCAGGATCCATAAACCCAACGACCGCCGTGTACAAAAACACAAAAGCAAGCCCGGTCCGCAACGCTACAACTTCGTATCGAATTCGCATTATTCTTTATTGTACTACGTATGCAGTCAAAACAAAACCCAGGCACAATACTGCGCCTGGCTGCGCCGCCTCGCTAAAAAAGGAGCAAATGCATTGGCCTGCGGCTGCCCCTTAAACTCGGCCTACGGCAGTATGGGGTTTTAGTTTTCAACAAACACCTGCACCCCGTCAACTTCAGGAGGAAAAACTAACCCCTCTGGTAACGGCTTGCACAATCTTACCGCGATGCAGCTATCTTGCGGGCAAGGAGCGCCGCTATCATACGTTTTAACCCTTTCAATGCGCGTCATAGCGACGTACTCGACAATATCTATTTTTTGAACGAGCAGCTTTAGTAGACTACCCCGAGCCTTATCTGCCTGGCCAATCGTAATTCTCATTTCAGTACCCCCGGCCGAAATTCTACTCTCACCGTACCAAGAAACACCAAAAAGTCCACTCCCCAACACCCCGCCTCGGTAAAAAGCTGGCAAGAAAATGGGCACCTTTGGTAAGGTGCCCTAATGCTTTTATTTGCGATATTGCCACGGAGACGAGTTAGCTATTCTTTTCCGGCGTGCCCATGCCCACACCGTAAGAATGATATGGACTAGGCTCGTACCGATCAGTAGAAAAACTAAAACCCAAGAACTTGTTGCCCAAGTTAACCAACCGTAGAACGTGGTCTTACCGCCAAAAACCATATCGCCGACGATAAAGGTAGCAATCGCCACAAGAATCATTAAACCGGCGCCTCCCCCGATAATATAACACCTAGTCCTTTGACTCATGGCAGGAACCTCCAAATGAACTAAAATACCCTTTCCCCTATTCTACTAAAATCCGGCTTCCGTGCAAAGTCGGCAAAGAGTTTACCCTGAGCGAAGTCGAAGGGTTGATTTCTCTTGCTTTTAGCTCAAACTAGCTTCGGGCTCGGGTGAATTCTTACTCTGTTGTATCCACCTCTTTAGACCTAACTAAACTGTTTAATGCTTGATTGTAAAGCTTAGCTACTTCTTGTACTTTTGTGTCATAGCCACGGTACAAGTCAGGATAGGTAAACTTTGACAGCTCTCTGTATATATCCATGCCTCCTTTTCCTTCCGCCCTCAACCTAAAAATTTCTTCTCTTAAATCTCTAAGAATGCCCGGAGGAAAGCTAGTTGGATCTTCTTCTGAGATAGGTATGGGACGGGTCAGGTCAATTAAATCAGCTCTTCTTTCTATTTTATTTCTCCATATATCCTCATTAGTAATTTTTACTACCTCCTCTTCTTGCCCTTGATCGTGCCGATTATCTTGAGGTTCTTCCCCTCTTGCCTTGCGAGCCATCCCTTTGAGAATTTCTTCACCTTCGGGCGTGCTGTGTATGCCTTCTTCGTTCCTTCGAATTCCCTGTTCGTAACTCTCACCATAATCCGACCCTCCTTCCTGTTCTTCGCCAGTGTTAGGTTCTCTTTCTGGGTTAAACATAATTTTCCTGCCAATAAATGATTAGTCTTATGGTTAATTTATACCACATAGATGCAAGAAAACAAGAATAACTGATGTGGACCCTACCGGATTCGAACCGGTGACCTCTTCATTGCAAATGAAGCGCTCTACCACTAAGCTAAGGGCCCGAAACAATCTATAGGATAACAGAAAAAAAGCTTTATGACAAGGCCATAATAAAGAGACGTCCTCGAGAAAAGGACGCTTAATTTGGTTTACGAATCTTTATAAGATACGCTCTTGCAAGGATTCTTATGGGTTCCTGCTTTGCGTCATACTCATACGTATCCCCTGCCGAATAACGAATTTCTTCGACTTCTGCCCCATAGGCTTGGCGTAACTCTTCGAGGACTTCCTCGACGGCAGCGGAAATATTTTGCTGCGATTCATAGACGTTTCCCTTTAACACTCGCCCCAAACGGATTTCTCCCCCAGGCCTTACCACACGCATAAACCCAACCAAGCTATCTCTAACCTTTTCTTTCATAACTTCAGGGGCTTCTCCTAAAAATACATTCGGGATAGACGCATTCGATACTACAAGATCAAACGCGTTATCCTGGAAGGGCATGGTTTCTGCCCGGCCTTGTAGGCTTTTGGATATTTCTTGGGGCTGTTGATATGGTTCGATGCTGTAAATTTCAGAACTCACTTGGTGGTCTTTAGCCCATTTGGCGAACTGGCTCGAACCGCTCCCTACATCAAGAATTTTCTTGTTAAAATCTTCGGGCGACAAGTCCAAGTCTTCCACATAAGCCTGAAAGGCTTTTTCATCGCTAGAACCTTCAACAGAAGGTTCATGTTCAGGAAACTTCTCCATAGACATATAGTCTTTTACTCTCCAAAGCCTTTCTTAAATATTCGAAGGGTGCGCGTGGAAGGAATCGAACCTTCTGCCTCTTCTTTATCAGAGAAGCGTTCTGCCAATGAACTACACGCGCGAACGGGCGAGAACAAATATATTCTCACCCTTCAAGTATAATGAAAGGTACCATTGACTATATTATACGAAAACAAACCCTTCTGCAAGAGTTTGTTTTCTGAAACCAACGTTGTATTTCTTTGAGTTGCCCCGACCCAGTCGCCATACAAAGGTTGGCGACCAACACCCCAGATTCAGTTCGAGATATCTCACGAACCGACTCTGGTCGACACTCCCCAGTCAAACTGGGTAGAATGTAGTGATCCACGGACAGCTTCCGCTACCCGTGCCTTGTTACGACTTAGTCCCTCTCACTGAGCCTGCCTTAATCCGCCATAGGCGGACTTTGGGCATTCCCAGCTCGCTTGACTTGACGGGCGGTGAGTACAAGGCCCAGGAACATATTCATCGCGCCATAGCTGATACGCGATTACTAGCGATTCCGGCTTCATGAGGTCGAGTTTCAGACCTCAATCCGAACTGAGGGATAGTTTAGGGATTAGCTCCGCATTGCTGCTTTGCGACCCGCTGTCTACCCCATTGTATCATGCGTGCGGCCCAGGACATCAAAGGGACACGCTGACTTGGCGTCATCCTCGCCTTCCTCCTGATTGTCTCAGGCAGTTCCCTGTGACACGTAAAACACAGGGTAAGGGTTGCGCATGTTGCCCGATTTAACGGAGCGCCTCAAGGTACATGCTGACGACAGCCGTGCACCACCTGAACTCGTGTCCTTGCGGAGGGCCTCTGTTTCCAGAGGCTTTCACGAATGTTTCCAGCCCTGGTAAGGTTCCTCGGTTGTTGACGAATTAAGCCGCATGATCCACCGCTTGTGTGGGCCCCCGTCTATTCCTTTGAGTTTTAGCCTTGCGGCCGTACTTCCCAGGCGGGATACTTAACGCGTTAGCTTC
>DASRUP010000085.1:0-3708 GCA_035655395.1 Minisyncoccota bacterium | reverse complement strand
GGCTCCAACGTGGTAAACGGGTAATCCCCCACTTTGCCGTGGGCCGCCGTAAGTTCGTTGAGCAAGCTTGTTTTGCCCGCGTTGGGCAAGCCCACCAACCCAATATGCGCGATAAGTTCCACCTCAATAAAAAAGGCGGCCTCTTCTCCCGGCTTTCCCGGGGTGGCTTTGTCTGGCGAGCGGTTTCGCGAACTTTGGAACGATTTGTTCCCCCTGCCGCCAAATCCGCCAGAAAGCAACAGTATGTGTTCGCCTTCCTGGTTTAGGCTAAACTTCTCCCCGGTAGTTTTGTTGGCAATAAGAGAGCCCACCGGCAGCAAAAGTTCCAGGTCTTTGCCGTTGGATCCATGCAAATCTTTTGCCTGCCCGTTTTTGCCGTTTTCTGCCGCAAGCTCTTTGTTGGCGCGATACCGGGAAAGCAAATGCACGTCGCGCAAAGCCTTTGCGTACACGTTTCCGCCCCGGCCCCCGTTTCCGCCCGAGGGGCCTGCGTATTCTTTCTCTTTGGTATGCAGCCAGCGCACTACGCCGTCTCCCCCCTTGCCCGCCTTTACCCTAATTTCTATCTCGTCAATAAATGCCATACTTTACCCTATCAAAAAATCCACCCCGCGAGAAGCTATGTCATTAATACTCACGATCGTAGTGAGAGGGGTAGTTGCCTTATTTCGGGTGGGCGCGAATGTCCAAGAGAATGTAGATGTCTTCGTCAATCAAAAAATAAAACCGATACGATCGGTCTACTCGTGCCTGCCATATGCCTTTAGCCTCGTCGTACCTTTTGGCATGAAGCGAAGGGTGGCGCAGGTCGCTTACAAGAAACCCGAGCTGTTTCCAAAATTTCTGTTGCGTTTCTTTGGGAAGGTTTTCCAGCCGTTCCACAAAACCTTTTCCAAAAATATGCCTCATTTCTTTTTTCTTTTGCGGGAGGCCAAGAAACTTTTGCTTTCTTGTACAGTTTTAAACGGGCCGTAAAATTGGCCGGCTTTGTAGCTTTTTATTGCCTTGTCCAAATCCTTGTCGAGTTCTTCGTAAAAACCCTTGTGCTTTTTATGGATACGCAAAAGCTCCTCGTACTCTTTGCGGGGAATAACAACAACATCCTTTTCTTTAAGCAGTCTTTTAGGGATAGTAATAGTTTCCATATATTCTTATTATACATCCATTTCCGCTCTCGTCAAACCAGAAAATCAACTTTCTGGCACGTCTTGCGTGTCCGTCTGTTCTACCCTCCCGCCGCGCTGAAGCGTCGCGCAACCGTAAAGTCACAACCCAACCATTTTGCTTAAAAACCAAAATACAACCCCTGCTATTCCCCATATGGGAAGCGTCAGCAGGCTTGTGTAGCCGCCTACCGAAAGTCTGTCGTACGACCACAATCTTTTGTTTAGTGCTTTATGATAAGTAAGGCCAAGAATATACTCTAAAACGAAACCAAAAACAGCACTTATAATAAACAAACTTAATATTTTTGTATCAATAAAATATGCAAATCCCAGAACTGCCAGTACGGGCCAAATAATAATGGCAATATATTCTCGCCAACGAAACCGTTTTGTCTTGCGCCCGTACAAATACGCAATGTAAAAACCTACAAGAGTTACGGCAATAAATACCGTCCCAAGCAGTAAAATATTATCCATTCCCCTACTCTACCAAAAAACCGCCGAAATGGCGATTTTTGATTATTGCAGTGCGAGCAAATCTTCGAGTTTCTGCATTCGTTGTTCCAGTTTTTCAATTCTCCGGCGATGGTCTTCAAGCAAAAACTTCTCGATATGCTCGAGGCGTTCTTCTACTTGGTCAAAGCGCTTATCTATCCCATCAAATCTTTTATCCACGCCATGAAAGCCCTCTGCAATCATCCGCGCCAGCTCTTCATTTGTTGTTTCGTGGCTATTCTCCATAGTATTTTTATTGTACCTGTCCCCTATTGAATGTCAAACCAAAAACTGTCGTGCTGTTAGGTTGCGTGCCCGTCCGTTCTACCTTCCCGCCTCGCTGCCGTGCCGCCGTTCGTTGCGTGTGCTGACGTGCCGCGCCCCTCGCCCTCCGAGTTGGCGATGCTAAAAATCTTTTATATTCATTACTAGGCATGACGGATAAAATACAGAAAAATCAGCTTCCTCATGGTTCGCTAATAGGAGGTTAGTCCCATTTCTGCAGATGACTTGTATCTGTTTCCTTGCTAACTCCTCGTCTGTTTCAGGGTTTGACAAGCGTAGCCTAGTAAGCAAACTCACACTAATTTGTTTGCTGTCGGGAAAGTGTTTGGTGGGTAGTTCAGAAAGAAACTTTGATGCTATCTCTACTATCATAGCAGTCTTTTGCTCACCTGCCTGCAGAACGAAATCCTTGTCGTCAATCTTCACCCACTTAGAGTCTGGACTCGTTTGGTCGCTATTTGATGCAGATATTTGAAAGTCGATGTATGTTATTTTAACTGGAGAGTTGCTGATTAACTCAGTTGTTAGTCCAATCGATATTTTTGAGAAATCGTTAAGATTCCCTCCCTGTAGTCCGGAAGATTTTTTAGGGATTACTACCCCTTCTATATCATAGAAGTAAACTTGTGGCGTGTATGTTATTTTGGGGCTCTCTTTTGTTTGAAAAGATAAATCATACTCAAAAACTCCTAAGTTTATCCTATCTGGTAGTTCGCCGGTAAGGATAAAAATGTAAGCTACAAAGATGAGAATGACGATAAAGACGATAGAGGCTAAGATTGCTTTCTTGAGCAAAGACTTTGGGGGAATCTTTGCTATGACGAATTTTGCCTTTGGATATATAGAGTTTTGGCGATACTCTTTTGCTTCAGCTAGAAGACCTTCAAGGATTTGTTTGCGGTTGTCTAGTTCTTGAAGATATTGTTTTTGACTGTCTTCTGGATCTTCCTTGAGAAAAGAAGTACCCTGTTGTTTGAAGAGTTTTAGAGCGTCTTCATGAAGAGAATCTTGAAGAATTCGCTCGGTTGTTTTTTCCCATAAGCTATATTTTGAACCCCAGCGTTCGGCGTTTTTAAGTAATTCAATTTTTTCAATCTGCTCCTTGAGCCGTGAGTTGTCAGTCATTCGCCTTATTTTGTATTTAGATCATAAATCAATTCGATATCTCCTTGGCAGTTCGGGGATACCGTTCTATCGACGCCAGTCTGTGCTTGGATATCTTCAAGGTATCCGCACAGGACAACATTTTGGGCAGTATTGTGAGAGGAAAGGTTATTTGTCTCTTGCGATAAAGCAGATATTCCCCAAAGCAAAACTACAACCAGCAGCGTAAGAACGATATTCCAGATGAGTAGTAGTTTTGTATTTAGCATATTTTAATGGGATTGGATAAGCTGAAGTTTTCGCTCGCGGGGCCAGGACTTTATTTCGCTTTCGCGTTTTAAAGCACTACTTCTGTTTGGGTGGGTTTCGGTGTACAAAAGTTTCTTTGGTTTTTTAGAACGCGTGTAGGCGCCGCCCTTTCCCAGCGTATGCTCCTTAAACCTGCGTTCCACATTGGTTGTAATGCCTGTATAAATCGTTTTGTCTTCGCACTCGATTAAGTAGACGAAGTACATAGTGTTGCCGGGCTAGGATTCGAACCTAGAATATTCTCCTCCAAAGGGAGACGTCCTACCGTTAGACGACCCGGCAAAATTCACAATACGATTTAAACTATACCATATTTTCTTCATAAAATCCAGCCCTCCTACTGGACTAT
>DASRUP010000084.1:0-6625 GCA_035655395.1 Minisyncoccota bacterium | reverse complement strand
AAACAAGCTGCAGTTTGTCCGCGGGAAAATGCAGGTAGGCTTCAATTGCGTTTATTGTTTCCTTTTGCGTATCTATATATACGGAAACCTCAAACGTGCTCCCCACCTGAAACGTGCCCGTGGAAGGCTGCAGCGACAGCGTGGCGGCATTCGCTTCTGGTAAGTAAAAAAACGAAAACCCAAACAGAAAAACGACAAAGAAAAAGAAGGGCTTATAATAATTATAACTCTTATAACATTTATAATATTTGGAATTTTGCATTTTTCACTTTTCTCTTTTCTCCTTCTTCCTCCATAGCAAAAAAATCAAGACAATTCCTATTCCTATTAGTATACCAGCATTTCCCCAGAGAAGAAACACAAGAAAAGAACTTTTCGTTCCAAGAGCCAATGTCGCGATGCGTTCGTTGCCGGCGCGATCCACCGCTTTTACCCAGATTTTTTCCAAATCTTCCTCATGTTCGAGCAAAAAGGGATTCTCTGCGAGCTGCCAGTCGGTGGTCTTACCCTTGTAAAGAAAAGAGATTTCGTAGTGGTCTATGCCGGAGTTTTTATCTTGCGCGGCAAAAACCAGAAACGGCTTGCCATCAAACACGCTGGTATCTCGCGCAATGCGAATTTCAAAGGGTTCTGGCGGCTCCGTATCGTTTGTTTCGACCATCGGGTTTTGGGAAATTGAGGGTTCGTTGGGTATGGAAAATTCGAAACGAGAAATTGTCAGGTCTGCTGGCGTTCCTTCTCCGTCGTTCAACAGCGCTCTTCCCTGTTCGACATCAATGATTCCGCTTCCTTCTCCCTTTACCTTGAACACGAGAGAGAACAGCACTCCTCTTCCATTGTACCCCCCAGGAGTTAAACCGGAAAAAGAAGGCGGATCCTGCACCCACAAACTCACCACCGAACCTTTTTCGCGGACACCCTGTAACTCGAGTAAAGACTCGGGGAACACCACCTTTCCTTCGAAAGCATTTATTGCCTCACCCGCGGTATCAACCACAAGAGTAACCAAAAACTCTTCACCCACGCCAAAACTTTCGGCATCCGATTCCACCCGAAATTCAGCTGCGTCTGCCCAAAAGGGTACAACCAAGAAAAGATATATAAAAATTATAAACTTTATAATCATTATACCTGGTATAATCTTACTAGCCGGTCCAATAATACGCCATGATGCTAAAATCGACCAAATCGGCCTTGCCGTCTCCATTGCAGTCAATGTGTGTAGGAACAGCCGAGCGTTCGAACCAGAAAAGCAATATCGAAAAATCAACAAGATCAACGTGGCTATCGTTATTGGGATCGGCGCAACGAGCTTGCGCACTATCTATTGGTTTTTCAAAATCGAAAACAATTCCGCTCACATTGGTAACTGTGTGCGGAGTAATCTGCACGGGCAACGTTACAAACGATGAGCGTTCCCCGCTCGGGCTTTGAGAATACAGGCTAAAGATGTAGCTCCCTCCAGAAAGTTCGCGAAGAGAAAAGGAAAACACTCCATCTGGCCCTACGACGGCAGTGCCCGCAAGCTGCGCATCTTTGAGCAAAAAAACAGTATCACCGGGGCTTGCCTGCCCCGTAAAATTAATTTGCGTGGCCGGTTCTGAAACGGTGGCGGGCACCCTCCCTCCGCCTCCTCCACCACCTCCACCGGGCGTAGAGGTGCAACTCGAAGTGTCAAAGTCGCACGCAGGGTCGCAAGACAGCGTACCACCTGTAAAGCCTTGGGTGGTGCAGCTTTCTCCCGCTAAATCCGTCCCGTCGCACTGCTCACCCGACTCTTGCACGTCGTTCCCGCACACGGTAATGCGCACCGTAGTTTGTAGTGTGTCTGATTGGGCACTACTATGAGAATGCCAAAACAACCCCCCCATTCCGAGAAACACGATAACCGCTATGACATAAAGAAGTTTTTGCATTACTCATTCCGGCTTCTTTCTTGTGGTTGTTTTTCGCGTGGCTGCCTTTCTCGTGCTCGCTCGTTTTACTACCGCTACCCTTCGTTTCTTCTTTAACTCTTCGGCAAGCCGCAGTATCTCTTCTTCATCTATCGTATCAACGCCTTTCTTATCGGGCAACCCTGCCGATTCTTTTCCTTTTACGCGAAGATTCAAAGAGAAAAACCGGCGGAACATCAAACGAGCAACAAAAAGGAAAATAATCAGCCCAAGAACCGCCACGACTACCTGCGGCCACGGAGAATATCTATCCCAAAGCAAAGAAAGGCGGTAGAGAGTCGCGTCCCATTTGTTCGAAGGAATTACGCTAAAATATAGCTTTGCAGCTGCTGCCACTCCTACATGAGTGGTGCCATCTTCCTGCTTGCTTACGGTACGCCCTTCCACATATGCAAAGTAATCGCCTGGTTCAGCCTCGTCGATAGGGAGCGTAAGCAGCACTTTTACCTGCTGCACTTCACCGGGCTCCAAAATAAAACGAGTCGGCTCAAAACGAAACCACTCGCGCGGAGGTACGAGTTCTGGCTGGTTATGATGATATTCAATACGTGCTTCGTATTCGCCAGGTTCCGTTCCGGTATTGATTACTGGAAGATTTGGGAGTTCATAAATTCCTCCCCGGCGGAGAGGTTCGTCGAGCTGGATTTTCCCCACCCCAACTCCCACACCAACCCTTGCAAAGGTAACGCCCGGAATAACACATACCAACAACCCCACGAAAAAAAGGGTTCTCATAATAAAGATTCTCAAGTGCGTTAGTCTGCAACCGCTTGCACCGTTACAGCGGCAGTTTGCTGCGTGAAGTCAGACGTGCCACTCGGTACCGTAATTTGCAAGTCGAATTGCTGGCTCACGTTTTGAGCTACCGCATCTACTAACTGCTGATACGACGTGCTCAATTTAACCCAGACAGTTCCCCGATTTGTGGAAAACTCATGGGTGTATTGCTCAGACCCAATTGCGCTTTCGAGGGTCCAGCTTGCGGTATCGGCCCCTTGAATATTAAAGTCTTCGGTAAGATTTCCGATGTTCGAAGCGAATTGCAAGTCGTTGGCTTCCGCCGCAAGAGTGCTATAGCTCGCGCTCAAGGCGAGAGAGCCGTATGCAATGCTGGCGTCTTGTACGGCAACAGAAATGTTTTGCGCGGTTACCGTAGCAGATACGACGCCGGTCTGTGCGGCGTACGCTCCTGCTGCAATCAGCAAACCTGCCCACACCGCAACAGAAATTATGGTAGAATAAGATTTCATAGAATGTATGTCTGCGTGCCTTCTAGGCGACCTTTTAAGGTATGCTTTATTATATGCCTACTTGTCTTATCCTCCAAACAAAGTTATCCACAACATTTGGAAAGAAACAGATCGTATTGCGATTGGAACCAATCTTTGTCTTCTCCCGAGTATACTTCAATGGCCTGCTCATAGATGCTCTTTGCAGTTTGGAGATCACCCAGCTCAATGAAGTGAAAGTGCGCAACCTGTTCTACAAAACCCCTTTCCCCTCCTGCCACCAAAAAGAGTTCTTTTTGCTCGGGATTAGTTTTTGCCCACGCCTGGTCTATCTCCCAAACCTTCATAAAGTATTCCGCAGCCCTTTCCATTTCTCTCGCCTCCACATAAGCTCCTCCTATTCTTTTGTACAAAAGCCTGGCTTTGGCAAGCGGCTGGCCTTCAGAACGCGCATACGCTTCCCAGAAGTAAGCTTCGCCTTCCTCATATTGCTGTTGCAAAATCTTGGCGCGGCCCAATAACAAGTAAAATGACGGCCTGTTGGGGTACGCCGCGACTCCTTTACGCAGGATGCCTTCGAGTTCGGCCAGAAACCTAGTGTCTCCAAATGTGCGGTATTGCTTATCCCGGATGCCACCCAGCAATACATAGTACAGGCGATGAATTTTGTCTGGCTTTTCGGTTCTCTCTTGCAATGTGGGGACAACGCCAGCCAACAAAGCCACTATGTGCAATTGGGCCGACTGCGCCCAGGGTTCGTCCATATAGGTAAGCAACCGTTCGGTAACGAAAACTTCCAAATCTTTTTGATAGAGTGTTTCTTGTTCTAATGCCTTTTGGTAGTACACAAGGGCCGTTCCCACGTCGTGCGGTTCGAAACGCGAGCCTTGCACCAACAAAAGATTTTGTTTAAGGGGTTGTAGATTCACGAAATACAGAGAAAGAAGCGAAATCAAAACAAGGCACCCCACCAAAGGGTACGCCGGTATTTTTGCCATTCGGGGAACAGGAAGCGAAAAGCGCAACTGCGGCAACACCACAGTGCTGAAAAACGCGAGTAGCAGGAAGAATACCAGCAGCGTGGACACGGTATCAAACAAGAAAAGGTTTTGTGCAAAATACGCCAGCAAAAGGGCAAGCAGCGAAACCTTGGGCCAAAAAGCAAGCGTATCTCTTGAACGCAACACATAATATCCAGACACGCCAAAAAGAAAAACGTAGGCCGCCAACCCCACAAGGCCGTTGTGCACAAGAATTTCCAGCGGCTTTGAGTGCGGTCGGTCGAAGAACGCAGCAATGGAAAGTAAAGACTCGGGGCGGTTCAGTTCAAATACATAGCTGAAAGATTCCGGCCCCCAGCCTAACAAAGGGCGTTCCTGCCATGCTTTAAACGCGTTGTCCCAGACCGGCAGACGAGTTTCCAAACTGTTTATAATGTCTGCTTCCAAGGCGGTGCCGAACGCGAAAAACAAGGTCAAACCGAACACAAAAAACAAACATACGCTCGCCCAAAATACTTTCCCACCCTTTGCCAAAACCAAAAAACCGATGCCGGCAGCTGCCCCAACCCAGGCTCCCAGAGAAAATGTGAGCAAAAGAACAACGCCGTTTGCAATACTTATGGCCGCCCACACTGCTTTTCTTCGCCACTCAGATTCTGCGAAGAACAGAAAAAGTCCAAGGAAAAAAATGATGACAAGCCAGGAGGCATAAAACGCAGTATTCGTAAACGTTCCCGCAGGGTAAGGGCCCGAAACCGAGTACAGGTCTATAACGTTAAGTCTCTGCAGAAACCCAACTATAGCGACAACCCCAGAAAGCCCAACAGCCCATCGAAACAAAACAAGCCAGTCCGTATACCGCTGCAGAATTCCGGCCGCCACCACAAACAGCGCAAGCAAATGCAGATACAGCAAAACGCCTTCCGAACGGTCGAGGTCGCCGAGAAAACTTCGTTCGAAATGAATGCCAGTAATGGCGCTCAAGGACACCACTACCACAAAACCAACAACAGCCCAAAGCAAAAGAGTATTTTTGGGCAGGTATTCAGGTCTTCTTAAAACCAGGATCACATAAAAAATCAAAAGTACCTCGACCAGCGTGCGAAAAAAAAGCACCTTGGGATACTCCCCAAAAGTAACTCCTATGGGCCCCACCAAGAGAGGAGTAAACAAGACAAGTACGAGTCCCACTCTAATGTGTTCTGCCAAAATTTCTCCCGCGCGTATCATTTCTTTAACCTTGCACTGCCTGCACAGTTACGTCAACAGTTTGAGAGCCAAAACAACTGGAAGGTGTGGGCACGGTAATGCGCAAATCGAAGCTCTGCGTTGCGCTCGTTGAAACACCGGCCACAAGCTGCCGATAGCTTGTGCTTAAATCGAGCCAGTCGGTTCCCGAGTTTGTGGAAAATTCGTGCACATAGGTATCGCTTCCTGCCGTATCTGAAAGTGTCCAGGTGCAGCCCCCGCCTGTGGCGTTCTGCCCTTTAATGTTGAAATTCTCGGTAGTGTCGCCGTTGTTCACCCCATCCTGGCCGTCGTTCAAATCCCCGGAAGTCGTATTTTTCGAGGTAGCCACTGTCCCATACACCACTGCCCCGTCTACCACCACCACGGAAATTACCGCAGCAGGCGCCAGCCCCGTCACCTGGATAATAAGCCAGGAAGAAGCAGTAGAGGTTGTGCCCCCGCTATTGTTAAGTTGCGTGTCTAGAGTTTTTGCAGCACTCGGCCAGTCGCTGTTACCAGAAAGATCTAAGCTCCGTTTGCGCTCATAGCTTCCATTGGTTGTGGTCACCTCACTCTCAACATCTCCCCCTCCCGCGGTATCGTCTATAGCCTCGGAATCACTAACATTATAAAGCTGGGCAGCAGCAGTATCCGGATTTACGCTCCCATGAAGCGTTGCTTCAAAAAGATACGCAAATGTTCCTCCAGCCCAGTTGGACGGATTGTATTCATTATCAAAATCTTGAAGTACGTAAGAGGCACTCGTTTCTGTTGCCAGGGTATTAATATACTGATGCACGGGTTCCAATTCGTCGATTCCGCCCGCGTCAGTTTGCTCGAAAATGATTTTGGCGTTGGCAATTTCTGCGGTAACGTTGCTATCCGCTTTTATCCGCACCACATAATCGGTGGCGTCGCTTAACGTAATGGCAGAAGAACGCACCCTTGTCCAGGTTGCACTTGTTGAAGACACCTCGCTACCCGACACTTCACTGCCCCCCGACGTGTAAAGCGCCACGTACGCACTAACTGAAGGAGGAGTATAACTAATTACCACGCAGCCGGCAACGCCGACATTGCCAGCTGTGTCTTTCGCCGCCTGTGCGCCGCCATTACCGGAAGTGCTTAAACAGTAAGTAGTCCTGTCAGCCGTGTTTCCCGGCGAAGTGCCGCTGCCTGCCTCTTCTGAATCGCAAGTGCCGTCTTGACA
>DASRUP010000083.1:0-4130 GCA_035655395.1 Minisyncoccota bacterium | reverse complement strand
GCGGCCCCCGCAATGGCGATAAAAATCTTGTTTTGCATATGTTATGTACGCTTATTATGGAATAGTTCTTATTACTTGTTATAAGCGGAGGGTGAGGGACTCGAACCCCCAAGGGATTGCTCCCACCGGTTTTCAAGACCGGCGCATTAGCCGTTCTGCCAACCCTCCAACACTTACAAGGTTACGTAAAACGCAAGCCAGGTTGTACGTTCTGAAACGGGGCGTTCCACAAAGTAGAGCATACGAAATCCGGCCCGGGCCAGCACCTCTTCGAACTCCTCCTTTTCCCAGTAGGCAAAAAAACGCTGGTCTTGCTCCATTTTTTCCCCCTGGCCCTTTTTCAATACAACCATGCCAATACCGCCCGGCTTTATTGCTCTTTTCACGTTCTCTAACGCCAGGCGCATTTTTGCCTTGGGTATATGCAGTAACGAAGCCACAGCCCAGAATCCGTCGAAATCGTTTTCAAACGACAAGCGCAGAATGTCGGCTCGCTCAAGCCTTGCATCGGGAAATTTCTTCTTTGCCTCCCTTAAAAGGCCTTCTGAATAATCAATTCCGGTATAGTCGTAACCACCTTTGTGAAAAAGAGGGTAGTCGCGCGCAGCGCCGCACCCCACATCAAGAACCTTTCCTTTGGGCAAAAGCTTTGAGAAAATATCAAACTCTATTTGCCAATAGTCTGGAGTATCGTGCTCTCTGGCCCACTCTGTTGCAATGCGATTATACGTATCTTGGGTTGTCTGCTCTGAATCATCCATGCCTCAAAATAGCATAAAATAAGCTCCTTGACAACGCACTCACAAAACAAAACCACCCTTGAAGGATGGTTTTGTCCGAGTACTGCGAAACTTTATTCTTTCGGCAAACCCAGGGCTTCCGCGACTTCTTCGGCGGAATTGTAGGTTCCCTCGGGAAGCTTGCTTTCGAATTCTTGCTTGTCCTCTCCGGAAAAATCAGAAAGGCTGTTGCAAGTTGCGACAAGTTCAGCTTTTGTAGCTGGGTAACTCTGGTGAGTTCGCAAGTGATCCATGGCTCCTTTGACGTTTTGCATAACTATAGTACGGTTTTATTATTGTTTATTACAACCGACCCTTACTCTACACTTAACTTACTATACCCAAGCGACCAAGTCAATGAATGTTGGAATGCGTAACACCTTTTTATTCTCCATACGTTATTACTAGGGTCGAATAGTTATAAAAAGTTTTATCCATGCACTTATGAAAAGATACTCCCCCTTTCTCACGGTACCGGTATTGGGCCTCGCTATGGCTGCTCTGTTTACCGTAGGCCAGGCTTCGGCCGGCGGAAGGCCGCTCGATGCAAACCTTACAGGAGCTGCGGAAGTTCCGGGCCCAGGCGACCCTGACGGATCAGGCTCGGCCCACATCACCCTAAACCAAGGCCAAGGCGAAGTGTGTTTTGAAATTGCGGTGCAAAACATTTCGCTCCCGGCTACCGGAACGCACATCCACGCAGCTCCAGCCGGAGTAGCAGGGCCTGTGGTAGTTCCGCTTACTCCACCTGACGCAAGCGGTACTTCCTCTGGCTGCGTAGACGCAGACGAAGAACTCATCAAGGCAATTCGGCAGAATCCTGAAGCCTACTACGTAAATGTCCACACCACCGACTTTCCCGCCGGCGCAGTCCGCGGCCAACTCTCAAAGTAAACAAAACGCCCCTTAAAAGGGGGCGCTTTGTTTACTCTATAATTTTTACTGCCAAAGCGCTAAGATAACGCCCATAACCAACAGGGCGACTAAATAATTCGAAGCGTTTATGCACCACAGCCCAGCCCTGCCGCGTTACCGGCGTCCACCCCCAACCAAACAGCTTTCGCTTAAACCAATGTCCCTTGGGGTTGTCCTTCGCGTACGCAATATAGTCGTCAAAAATGCTCATATTTCATTCTACCGCGTTTTCCTTACCCGCGGGGCGGGAAAGGATCGTTCCCGTAGCTGTTGCGGCTTTGGATTTTGCCCTTCTTGCCGTGGATAAGGTGTTCCACGCGCTTTTTCTTTGCAACTTGCTCGCCTTTGCCAACCGCAGGATCTTTTTTGCGGTGCGAGGAAAGCGGCTTTTGTAAGCCCTCCTCTTTATTCTTCCACTTTTCCCCTCCAGCATTATACACGGTATGTATATTCTTCTTTGCCATGATATTTTTATTATATCAAGATTTCCCACCTTTCAACCATCCTTTAAACGATTTTGGCAAGCCCACTATAAGCAAAAGCGCAAGCGGTGCTCCCCAGTTCGCAGACCGTTCAATAAAATCCCAAATGGGTTCCCCTACAATGGGGCGTATTAAGGCTGTCCAGAAACCCCAAATCGCCATCCACAAAAGTGCAAGGGGGATCGGTCTTATCAAAACCAAAACTGCAAGAACAATATCCACGATACCCACAAGAAAAAGTAGTTGCTTTGCTACCTCGGGGTCACCAACTCCAAACGCAGCAAACCACTCAATCCAGGCTTGCTTTCCCTGAATTGCAAACACGCCATGGCCAATAAATTCGCCAGCCACGGCAATCCGTAAAACCCAACTTACAAGTTTTGTATTGTTCATTCGTCAATTGTAACACAAATGCTTTAGAAGCGTTTATTATGAAAAGTTAGAGTAAAAGTCGAAACAAAAAAGAGTTAATAAACCAGCAAAACGATGCTTAAAAAATTAGCAATAATGGGAGTGGCTGTATTCTTCGTACTGGGTGCCGCCTCCTCTGCTCTGGCAGCCGGACCTTCCGAACACGCCAGCTGCATGGGCCACGAAGCTTCGGCAATTTCTCCTCCGGGATCATCGGAAGAATTTCCCAACGGAATGCCCGGGCTAAGAGCTTTTATTGGCGAGAATTTCCCTGTGCCGCCGGGCGTTATCTACAGTACGATTGCCAAACTCCACGAGGGTTCCCATGAGGCCTGCGACGAGGCTTTAGAAGGTTAGCCTGCAGGGCAAATGCACTAAAAACACACCTCCGCGTACGAGGTGTGTTTTATGTATACTTTCATTTACTCTTTTGTCTTGCTATTTTTGCTGGGTTTGGCTGTAGTTTACCATCCACTGAAAGCCGAATTTGTCGGTGCACATGCCAAAGTAGTCGCCCCAAAACATGTCGGCCATAGGCATGGTAACTTGTCCGCCCGCAGAAAGGCCGGCAAACAGTTTATCCGCCTCCTCCTTGCTGTCTGCGTGAACAGAAATGGAAATGTGGTTGCCAAACTTTGTTTCCCCCAATGCTTCCGGGCTGTCACTCCCCATAAGAAAATTATCTTTGCCCATGGGCAGGGCAATATGCATAATTTTTTCGCCCTCTTCTGGCTTTAACACTTTTTTTGCTTCTTCGTCGTCAACCTCGCGAAAGCGCTGCATGCCGGAAAACTCTCCGCCAAACACGGATTTGTAAAAGGTAAACGCTTCTTCGCAGTTGCCGTTAAAACCTAAATATGGATTTATTGATTTCATAAGAGTTATTTTATTTTTATTACGACTTTGCCTTTGGAATGCTGATTTTGCAAATAGGTAAGGGCTTGGGCCGCTTGCTCTAAAGGAAAAACTTTATCAACTTCTACTTTTAGCACGCCTTGGTCCACAAGCTGGGCAACTTTTTCCAAACGCTGGCGAGTAACATCGGTGGATTGTCGCATAGTGGTTATGCCGTAATGCTGCGCCAGTTCATTGTTTGGCTGTTCTGTCATGGAAACTACAATGCCGCCCCTTTTTACCACCTCAAACGATTTTTCGTAGGTTTCAGGCCCGCTGCCAGACGCGTCGAATACCGCGTCGTAGTCATGAGCCAAATCCCAAAAGTGCTGGGATTCGTAATTTATTACTTCGTCTGCCCCAAGCTCTTTTGCGTACTGCATGTCGGCAGTACTTACGGTTGTTGCCACATACGCCCCCAAATGTTTTGCAATTTGTATAGAAAAGGCACCAATGCCGCCAGCTCCGCCGTGGATAAGGACTTTCTGCCCACTCGCAGCTTTTATATGTTCTGCAAGGCCTTGCCACGCGCTTACCCCAGCCAACGGTAAACTGGCAGTTTCCACGTAATTAAGCATTTTTGGCCTGGGAGCTATTTTGTTTATATCTGCCACCGCCAACTCGGCAAAGGAACCTGACCCATTGTTTA
>DASRUP010000082.1:0-5651 GCA_035655395.1 Minisyncoccota bacterium | reverse complement strand
TTGTCAAGGGTTTCGTTGACCCACCCCCTTGCTTCTGATATACTGTGGAAAAGTGATCTTCAAGTAATGAACCGAAACTTTTTTGTGCGTCTTGCTTTTGCGGCTCATCGAGTGGCGGATGCCTTACCCGCAGACGAAAAGGTTACCGAGGAAATAAGGGAGACAGCCAATGCTATTTTGGTTGATCTTCTATTGCTGACAGATAAGGAATTTGTTTCAGGCGAGCAAAAAAAGGAGCTTCTTCCTCGTTTAGAGAGAGAGCTCGATGTCCTATTGATATACTTAGATACCGCAGAGAAGGGGGGGTGGGTAAAACCGGAAAACTTTGCCCTTTTGAAGACCGAGTACACGAGAATCCGGGATTTTCTTGAGATCTTCGAGGATTTCCAGGAGACAAAAGCGGCGGTTGAGCCCAAAAAGGAGCCTATGCACTCTGTGGCGACTGCAAAGGCACCGGTGAGCCAGGCGAGCAGAGAAAGGGTAGTCAGGCAGACTCCAGGCAAACAAGAGGGGGCAGATTTGACAGAACGCCAGCAGCGGATCATTGATTTTCTCCGAACCAAGCACCAGGCCCAGGTATGGGAACTGCAAAAAGTCCTTCCGCAGGTTACCAAACGAACCTTGCGAAGGGATTTAGACGAGCTTTTGCAAAAAAACCTGGTAGAAAGGAAAGGGGAGTGGAACGCGGTTGCTTATGAGCTTAAATAAAACTGTGGAAAAAGTGTGAATAAAACTAGGACAAATAGGACAATTAAGGAAAACAAGCCCAATGTCCCATTAGTTCACCCCTATGGAAGAGCGTTTTGGGGAAATATACGACCAATATATTATCAAGATCTACCGGTTTATCGTTTTAAAGGTGGATTCCCAGGAAGTTGCTGAAGACCTTTGTTCAGAGGTATTTACTCGTGTTTTCCAGGAGTTCCAGAAGCAGGAGATCCAGAACATGCAGGCTTTTCTCTATCAGGTAGCGCGCCACATTATTGCCGACTACTACCGAGATAGGGCGAGTTTTCGGATTGTCCGTATTGAGGAAGCCGAAGGACTTGTCGCAAGAGAACATTCGTTGCTCGAAAAAGCAGCGACCCTTTCGGAAATAGAAGAGGTAAAGCAGGCTTTAGCCAATCTGCGAGACGAATACCAAAACCTTATTATCTGGCGGTACTTAGACGAGCTTTCTATTCCCGAAATTGCCCAGCTCGAAGGGAAATCAGAGGGTTCGGTAAGGGTAAGCTTGCATCGGGCCATGGAAGCTCTTCGGGGGAAACTCGAGGTTCCAAAAGATGCCCCATCTGTCCCAGTATAGTTTTTGTCCTAGTGTAACAAAACCTGCGCTTTTCCGACATAATAACAATGGAAGAAAAAGAGCTTCTTTCTAAGATTTCGCTTTTGAAAAGCGTGAAACCCAGAGAAGAATGGGTTTTTTCGACAAGGCAGGAATTGCTCGGGGACAGGGTACCCAAAAAGAGCTTTTTTAACTTGCAAAAAGAGCGCTTCTCTGGTATGCTTTGGCATACTGCCTTTTTGTTCAAATTTGCCTTTAGCAAGCCTGTCCTCGTAGTTCCTGTACTGGTATTTTTGGCTGTAGGGGGAGCTTTGCTGTGGCAAGTGAGTTTACGCAGCCTTCCGGGGGACGCCTTATACTCCCTGCGGACTACGGTGGAGCAGGTTCCTTTGAGCTTCTCTGCCGAGGAGGAAAAGGTGTTTTTACAGATTGAACTTGCCCAGAAACATTTGGCAGATTTGAGAAGGATGGCAGAGGAGAATAAGATACGAAACCTCGCTTCCGCAATCAAGATTTACGAGGCAAACGCCACGCAGGTTTCCCAGAGCGTTACCTTAATTGTGGAAAACCAGCCGGATAAGGCTTTACAGGCGGGAAGCCAGATTGTACAATTACAAAAGGAAAAAGCGGAAATCGAAAAGATTCTTGGCGCAAAAATTGGAGAGGAGCACGCAGAAAGTCTGGAAAATGCCACGAAGAAAATCGTGGAATATGAGTTTGCCGATTTGGAAACGCGAAGTCTCACGGAAGGGCAGCTCGCCTTATTTGAAAGCGCGAAAGCAGATGTTGAGCAAGGGAATTACGAGCTCGCATTGGAAAAACTGTTACTGATTTCGGTAGATATTCATGGTGAAGGTTGAACCCACCTTTTTGTGGGATTGGAAAAACCTAAAGGTCGAAAACTTCAACTAGTATTGTCGAACATATACTTAAAAAACCAAATTCAGAAAAACAAATAAGATGAGTACAATCGCAAAAAAGATTTTTGTGGGTGCGGTTGCCGCAGTAATGGTTGCAACGGTTGCAATGCCTCCTGTAGCTCAAGCTCAAACCATTGAGCAGTTGCAGGCGCAGATTTCATCGTTGCTTGCCACCATTGCGCAATTGCAAACACAATTGGCTACGTTGGCTGGCGGTTCGACAGGAGGAGGACTTTCAGGAATTCCTGCAGGCTTTACCTTTACGGGAAACCTCTCGCAGGGTATGTCTGGACAGGACGTAATGTATCTCCAGATTCTGTTGAACTCTTCTGCCGACACGCAGTTAGCAAGTTCTGGCGCCGGGTCTCCAGGGTCTGAAACACAGTACTTTGGGCCTATCACCAGAACAGGTGTCGTAAAATTCCAGAACAAATACGCTTCTGAAATTTTGACACCATTAGGATTAACAGCAGGTACCGGGTTCTTTGGCGCAGGATCGAGAGCGAAAGCAAACATGTTGCTTGCAGCAGCTCCTGCCCCAACACCCACCCCAACACCAACTCCGACACCGGGGACACCTCCGCCAACCCCTCCAGTAGTGACGCCTCCAGCAGGCAACGCGGTACAGGTAACCTTGGCGTCGGACACTCCGGCTTCCACTAACATTGCGGATGCAGGGAACGGCAACTTTACCAAGTTCTGGTTTACCGCGGGAAGTTCCGATGTTTCGGTATCCAAAGTTGTGGTAACCAGAAAAGGCCTTACCGCTAACGCGGACTTGGAAAATATCAAGCTTGTTGACATGAACGGAGTATCGAGAGGCAGCGTGGGAAGCTTGAACGTAAACAACAAGTCAACCCTGACATTCAGCCCTGCTTTGGTGATCCCTGCAAATTCGAGCAAGGGATACTACATTCGGGCCGGATTCGTTGACGGCACGACAGCAGGAAAAACAGCAAACTTTGGCATTGAAGCCAACAGCGACGTTACCGCGGGATCGGCAACCGTAATGGGCGCCCCGATATACGGTAACGAAATGTCGGTGGTGAGCCTTACGATTGGTTCTGTAGAAGCAAAAGAAGACGGCACAACGCCTGATTCCCAGCCAGACGTGGGAGATATTGATGTTCCGGTGAACAACTTCAAGGTGGTGGTTGGTTCCACAGAAGCCGTAACGATTGAACAGATTACTGTCCAGGAATCCGGATCCGCCTCTTTGACAGACACGGGCAACATTGAACTGTGGGATGTTACGGGCAACAAGTCGTTGGGTACAGTTGCTTCCTGGGACGCAGAAGGAAGGGCAAGCTGGGCAAACTTGAACGTGGTGGTGGATAAAGGAAAGACCCATCGCTTTAAGGTGCGCTTGGATATTCTTGATGGCCCAAGCCTGACCGTGAACGCCGACTTAATGGATGGAAGCGATGTGTTAATGGCTGTAAAAGGCAACACATATAACTTCTACATTACTCCAGATGGAAACGATACCGACGACTGGACCAACAGCAACGACGGGTTGGGTTCTTCCAACCAGACGATTGCCGCGGGCAGCATGGTGGTGAGCAAGTCTCCATCTACGCCTGCGACCGGCAACATTGCGGCTGCCGACGATCAAAAACTCGCCACCTTTGACTACGTTGTGAAGGGAGAAGAAATGAGAGTTTCTTCGACGGTGATTGATTTTGATTTCAGCGGCTTGACATGCGCGGAAACAACAAGCGTAAGAATTGTTGACAAAGACAACACTATTGTTGCAGGACCAAGCGACTGTGCTTCAGACGCGCTGACGTTTAGCGATACGTATATCGTTCCTGTCGGAACGAATATGTATTCGATAATCGCAAACATTTCCAGCAACGCTTCAACGGGAGACACCGTTGACGTGGGAATTGACCAGCCTGGAGACATGACCGTGCGCGGAGTTACCAGCAACAATACGGTTAACGCTACACCCGCTACTACCGAAGTTGAGGGCAACACCTTAACGGTAAAAGCCGGTGATTTGGACGCGACGACTCTTGCGACACCCGCGGCCCGAAGCATTTCGCAGGGCATTCAGGACTTCATATTCATGACAGGAAGCTTGTCTGCCTCTGATTCGGGAGAAGACGTGAACGTAACGGCAATAACCATTGCCAACGATCCATCTTCCGGAGCTTCGGCGGACGAAGTGATTAATGTGGAGATTTGGGCTGATATGACTGCCGCTAACAGCGCGAGAGGAGATGTGTACGAAACCAAAATCGGCGACTCGGTTGACTACGACGAGACAGTCAACGACACCGCAGACACGATTGCCTTTACGCTGAACCAGACTGTTACGGTAATGAAAGGTTCATTCGTGAACATCGCGGTTGTGGCCGACCTTTCGACTTCGGCTACCGACACGGAAACCCATACGGTGGATATTTCTGCGGTAACTGCCAATGGAGCTTCTACGGGTACCAGCATAACGGTAACCCCAACCGGAAGCGGCCAGGCAATGACCGTAACCACCGGAGGTACCCTGACAACGACTGTTGATTCGTCTGAACCGGCTGCGAGCCTTTTTGCGGCCAACAGCACAGAAACGACCATAGCAGTCTTCAGGCTTGCCGCAAACAATGTGGAAGACCTTGACTTGGACGACATTGACTTGCGGGTATCAGGAGGCTTTAAGGTGGCAACGTATAAGTTCTACGACGGGACCACGCTTGTGAAGACAGCAACCGGTGGAGTAGGAAGTTCCACTACCGCCCAAAGTCTGAATGTTCCGTTTGACGACAATTCGTTTGTTGTCCCGGCAGCCGGTAACAAGAAGCTTACCGTAAAAGTTGACTTCCTGGGCACGACGACTTTGGCGGCAGACAACAACCTTGACGTGGAGGTAACGATGCTCAACGCAGACAGCACAGGCAAGTCTTCCGGTACCACTATATCCGGTGCGACTGACCTGACGGCAAACGCTCACAGCTACTTCCTGTCTTACCCAAGCGTTACGGTGAGTTCTTCCTCACCCGCATCGGGTAACTTGATTCCGAGCGCGAACACGCTGTTGGCAGTATTCGACGTGAAAGCAGGCGCCGCGGAAGATATTACCTTCTCGACTGGCGACGCCAACAACTTCACGGTGAGCTTATCGGTGACAATCGGGGACTCTACTGACGCTGCTGAAAGCTTCGAGTTGAAAGATGAGAACGGAATCTCGCTTGACACTGTTTCGACAGACTTGTCTGTAGTGGGAGGCGACATAGACCTGGCATTTGACTTCACGGACGCTGTCTTTACTGTTCCGGCAGGGCAGACCAAGAAGTTGTATGTCTATGGCGACACAGGCGATCTGGAAGACGACGGAGATTCGATTCAGGCCTGGCTGGACGATGGCACAGCCACGTTTATTGACTGGTCTATCGACAGCACGGGGAGTTACAACCACGCAGACAGGATCTTCCGTGGCGATCTCTTCG
>DASRUP010000081.1:0-2903 GCA_035655395.1 Minisyncoccota bacterium | reverse complement strand
CCTGTGGTTTCCGGGTTCTTTGCGATAAGCGACGGGTTTGTAGTTTGGCCGTCCAAAAATCCGAGCAGCTCTATTGCTTCTTTCGTTTCTGCAGGATCTCCGCTATCCAAAAATATTTTCGTTTTCAAATTTTCTGGTTTCATGCAATATCGCAAAACACGCGCACATCTTTCATTTCGTGAATAACGCGCGCGGGAAATTCCCATAACTCCCCGTGCTCTAAGAGCACGCGAGAGAGAATTCGCTCTTTTCTGGCGCCAACCGCATAGACTATTGAATGGTCCACTATGTTGCGCAAAAAGGGCAAAGTTACCGTAATTCGCATAGGGAAAGCTTCCTCGGTGTGCTTGGGCCTTCCTTGCCAAAGCATGGTAGTACCCCGTACTGTTCGCGCGAAAAGCGGATTTTGCCTTGTAGCTGGCGCAGGCTGCACTTCCTTCTCTTCGGTTTCCCGAACGTCGTATGCAACCACCCATTTGTCGGCATTTTCAAAAAGCTTGCCAAAACGCTCCCTGTGCAACGGATAAGGCATAATTCCTGCGGTATGGCCGTCTTCCCCTATTCCTTGGGTAATAATAACTTTGCCTGAAGCATTCTTTCGTTTCCATTCTTTGAGCGCCTGCGCAAATCGCTCGCCGATATCCTGAAAGTGTAAACCCTCGTACGCGCGCGTGTCGATCGAGTGTACGCCTCGCATTTTTGCCTCCTGGTAAAACCTGCTGGTGGCAAGCTGCGCAAAATTGCTTGTCCCCGGGTCTTTGCTGTAGCGCTCGTCGAGCACACCTATGGTTGAATCGTACCCTTGCAGCAAATCCTCCTGAAAGCCTCCCAACAGCTCAAGGGCAGACCCGCCGGAAAACAGCAGGAGCAGCGGGCTGCCCTGCGCCTCTTTCACCAATGTTTCAAATTCGCTTATGGCGCTGGCCCGCGCCTCTTCTCTTGTGTGTAAGCGGTGAATATTCATGCTACTTTATGTTGTGCCCGCCAAATTGGTTGCGCAGCATTGTTAAGACTTTTCCGGTGTAGCTTGGCTTTTTAGCCGACTGCACGCGAAAATCAAAGGATGTTCTTATAACGGGCGCGGGCACGCCCAGCTTTTTTGCGGTTTTTACGGTCCATTCCCCCTCGCCTGTATGCGCCACTTTGCCCGATACTTCTGTTAACGCTTCCCCGTATTTCTTAAGCCCGCTTGCCAGCCACCCGGTCAGCCGCGATTCGATTACGCTTCCGTTATTATAGACCCTGGCCACTTCTTTTAAATCGAGTTCAAACGGCGACTTTTGCATAAGCGCAAACCCTTCGGCCAACGCCTGCATCATGCCGTATTCAATACCGTTATGGGCCATTTTTACAAAGTGGCCGGTTCCCGATGTTCCCATATACCCAAAACTTTCTTTGGCTGTAAGGTCGCCAAACAGGGGTTTGAGTTTTTGAAACACTTTTTTGTCGCCCCCCACCATAACCGCGGGTTTGCCTTGCCGCACCGTGCCAGGGCCGCCCGAAACCCCCACATCCAAAAACGCAATTCCCTTGGCTGCCAGCTCTTTGCCATGCCGCACTGAATCCTCGTAAAACGTGTTTCCCCCGTCGATTACCGTGTCCCTTTTGTCCAGCATCTCTGCAAGCTGGGAAATTACGTCGTCCACGGGCTTGCCTGCAGGCACCATAATCCAAACAACGCGGGGCTTTTGTAACCTTCCAACTAACTGCTCAATGCTTTTTGCCGTGCCTTTGCCCGAAATATCATACGACTCCACCCACCAGCCTGTTTCTTTGAGCCTGGCTACCATACTGGCCCCCATTTTTCCCAAACCAATGTACCCTATGTGTTTTTTCATGGCATAGTATTCTTTTGATAAATTGTAAGTGGTGTTATACCCTTCTGCCACGCCCGCAAAATAGGGTCGACAAACTTCCACTCTGCCATAATTTCCTCGGTGCTCACAAAAAGCGTTTGGTCCCCCTGAATAACATTGTGCAAAAGCCGCACATAAGCGTCCAAAAACTCCTCGCCCCCGAATGCCGCCTTATAGTCAAAGGCAAACTCTTTTTCCTCCACGACCATTTTGGGCCCTGGCTTTTTCACCCAAAACACAATATGAATGCCTTCTTTGGGCTGAATACGGTAGTACAAAACATTTTTATAGTGCTTGCCCTGTTCGGGCGGGCATAAGCAAGGGGTAGGGTGCCTGAACGTTATTGTTGCCTCAACTTTCTCTTCTTTCATTGCCTTTCCTCCTTCCAAATATATAGGCACACCCCTCCATTTGTCTGTATTCAAAGACGCCTCTATGCGAAAATATGTTTCGGTTTGGGAGTTTGGGTCAACGTCTTTTTCTCTGCGATAGCCCTCGTATTGGCCGCGGACTGTTTTTTTGGCAACTTCGCCTTTGCCAAAAATCTCGAGCGACTCCAAAAGCTCTGCCCGTTTCTTGCGCACCAGTTCTGCGCCAAATCCGCCCGGATTGTCCATGCACAGCAGCGCCAAAAGCTGCAGCAAATGGTTCTGCCCCACGTCGCGCAAGGCGCCAATGCCTTCGTAAAATCCTCCGCGCGCCCCAACCCCATCTTTTTCAAGCAGCTCGATCCGAATGCTTTCTATGGCATTTGCGTTCCAGGAATCCTGCAAAAAAGAATTTGAAAACCGAAAGGTCAAAATGTTTTGTACGGTTTCCTTGCCCAAATAATGGTCGATTCGATAAATCTGCTCTTCTTTAAAAAGCTTGCCCAACAGTTTATCGAGTTCCTGGGCGGTTTGGAGGTCTTTCCCGAAGGGCTTTTCCACGATAACGCGCGTCCAGCCTTCTTTAAGGCTGCAGGGTTACGTGAGCCGCGACTTTGCCAGCTGGAGAAACAGCGTTTTGTAAAACTGCGGGGAAGCTGCAATATAAAACAGCTTGTTC
>DASRUP010000080.1:0-6807 GCA_035655395.1 Minisyncoccota bacterium | reverse complement strand
CTGATATACAAAAAGCTGTGTGAAAGAGGCGATCTGCTCCTCTGGGGCGTCTGGCACTCTTTCTCGTACAATGCCTTCAACCATCGCACGGAACGATTCTGAATCCATGCCGTCTTTCGCAAACCCCACCACCTGGAAGAGCTTGGGCAAATGCCCTTCCCGGTACAAATGAAAAAGCCCGGGAGTTAGCTTCCGGCGCATAAGGTCTCCCGTGGCACCAAAGATCACAAATACCGTGGGCAGCAAATTCTGCGAATTTCCGTTTTCTTGCATTGTGCTATTGTACCTCTTAGAGCAAATCAAGCAAGGATTCTTCGTATCTACCCAGCCCTATACCCGCTAGAAAACGAAAAATAAGGCTGTTCAAAACGATAAAGTCGCCCGTTACCATCATATACCCCAGCACTATTAAAAATATGCCGCCCAGTAAAGAAACCCAGGTTAAATACTTGGTAATCTGAGAAAAGTGCGTAGATGCCCAACCCACGGCAAGCGCGGTAAGCAAAAACGGGATTGCCAACCCGAAAGAAAACACAAACAGCAGAATTGCCCCCTGGCTTACCGTAGCGGAAGACGCGGCCAGCGTAAGAATTACTCCCAAAATGGGGCCCACGCACGGGCTCCAGCCTAAAGCAAATGTTCCGCCAAAAAGCAAAGAGCTTATCGGATTTCCCGGAGTCAGTTTTTTGCCAATATGAAACTGCCGCTCTGCGGACAAAAAACTAAACGGAGGATATCTGTTTAGGTTTATTCTGCCGTTCGTTACTCCGGTTATGGCCGGCGCCGCCAAAAACAATCCGAACAAAATGACAAACGCCCCGCCTATTTGGATAAGTATATCACGGTATTGAAACAGCAGAGAACCACCTAACCCAAATAAACTTCCGAATAAAATAAATACGGCGCTAAAGCCGATTACATAAAAAAGTCCGTTTAAAAATATTTTTGCTTTTGCCTTGCCCGCCTTTTCCGGATTCTGCAGGTCTGCTACTGAAGCCCCGCTAATAAAACTCAAATATCCGGGCACCAACGGCAAAGTGCAAGGCGCCAAAAACGTAATAACCCCCGCCACAAACGCGGATACAATAAAAGCGAAACTTATTGGCTCCATTTAAAACTTTGAGGGTAGCTGCAAAAAGAAACCCGTAATAATAAATACAATTCCCCAAATTCCAACCAAACGCTCGCGGCGCATTGTTTGGAACACTTTCTCGTCTACTTTATGTTCTTTCCAAAACCGTTGGTGTACCATAATCGCGGTAAAGGCAATCATAATTTTCCCCGCTACATCAAGGGTAAAGCCAACAAGTTCTAACGCGCCGATAATATCCATACATTTACGCCTGTATTCCAAGCAACTCCACAAGTTTTTTCTTATTGTATCCAATAACAATTTCCCCGTTCACGTCGATGACGGGCACGCCCATTTGGCCGGATTTTTGGATCATGTCGTTTCTGGCCTGTTCATCCTGCACCACATCCTTTTCTTCGTATTCCACGTTATGTTCCTTAAAAAACTCCTTTGCCTCGCGGCAATACACGCATGTTGGTGTTGTATACATTAATACACTTGGCATATATTTCTATTATAACACAGAAGTCAAATCTCCCAAAAGCCCCATAACATATCCTTCTACCGCGCAACCTGGAAACTTTTCTTGCAAAACCTTTGCTGCTTTTTGTATTTCCTGCGTTTGAAACGCTTTCTCGGCTTCTAAATCAGCAAATTGCTTGCTGCCCCCGTATGCCCCACAGTCTTCATGCTGAATAAGCACAATGGTCTTTGGGCTATGCAGTCTTACCGACACCTCGCATTGCTCTAAAGGCAGGTTTTTTACTCCTCCGGCCACGGCCACGCGGTCGTAGCTACCCGCAAACCTACTTTCCAGGTAATCGGTCAAAACCTTTTGAAAACGAAAATCTATGCAATGAATTGCCAACGCCTGGCATGTATGTTGGTTTATCATAGTATAAGCTTACCAGATTTTAGTCTAAAAATAAAACCTCCTAACTTGTGTCGGGAGGGTTAGAAGGATCGCGTTCGATTTCATGGTATTTGATGTACACTACACAAACTGGGTCGTGGATACAGTATTCCAGGGTTTTACACGTCCACCCAAGTGTTTCTACGCCGTCGCAGAATCCTGAAGTGTCTCCTTCAGAGAAGACAACCGGAGCCTCGTTGTCGTAGCTATGGAATTGCCCAAAACTCCCAACTACTTCTTGAGGCTTTCCCTCAAATATGCCGATATCCCCAGGCTTGTAGCAACGCCCAGGCGCGGCGGCTCTCCATGTAAGGTGCGGATACTGGCAGACCATGATTACCTCCTAGACAGAGAAATCCTGGACTCTCTTTTTATACCCTACCGTAACCATAAAAGCAACGGGAAGGCCTAGCTGCGCTAAAAAGTTTCTGGGGACTCCGAACTCGGCTCCATAGATTCTTCGTATCGCACTGTTTCGCCACTATGCAAACTAGCCTCTAACGTATAGCCCTGGCCGTTATTTGTTTGCTGGTACGAAAAACGCTCGGGTTCTGCCACGTTGGGCCACGGGTTATCCGGCCCCAAATCGGATAACGAGGTGGGATATCCTATTTGCGCGTTTTGCACAAAATAAATCTCCAAGGCCGCGCGCAGAGTGTTTACTTCGTTTTTAATCCGCGCGTCTCTGGCCAAATCATTCAGGTTTTTGGGAGTTTGCTCAATTTCCTTTTCTGTTCCATTTTGCGCAAAAAAGTAAAACCCCGCCCCTCCGGCAATAGCAACCACTACCCCGCACAATATGACAATTTTCCATATTTTATTCATACTATATTTATTCTACCACACTTTTACTTGCCTCGTCAGTTTTTTATAGAAAAGCAAACAAAACGCCCCGCATGTTGTCTGGCATAGCAACAAAAACGGGGCTTATAGAGGATCGGGGAATACTACAGTCCTTCCCCACTCGGCCATTACCCTCATAAACTGTCGGCGTTCTTCCTCTGACCACCGCATAAAGTTTGCTACGGGATCTGGCACAACGGCGTCGCACCTATAATTCCTACATGCAAGAACTTCAAAGCTTGCATTTCGGCCATCCTCCGAAACGCCCTCGATAAGCTCGAGAGTATCGAAAGAGTGGCCACCTGGTTCCATACAACCGGCACTCATTTCAACCCCTCCTTGGCGGTGATGTTAGCGATTATACAAATAAGAAAAACAAAAAGCAACACTGCCTTCTCCGCCGGCACCGTATGAAAATAGAAAGGCCTCCAGCGAATTTTGCCGGAGGCCTTGGGTACTTTCCATTTTTAGACGCTTCTGCGTCGCACGCTCCTTTTTCCCTAACGGCTATGGATAACTTTGCCAGTCGGCAGGCCTGGCCGCGCATCCGACGGCTTTGCCATTTCTCTAATCTGCAACCCCCAATTTCTTCTACAAATTTCCTGCAGGTGCCTGATATCGGGACGTATAACCCTACTACTGCCTTTCTTCAAGCGACACCTCCAATGATCTTTCTATCCATACTCTACCAAAAAACCGCCGAAAATGCGATCTGCCCTCTCCGGAGGTTTCAATGACGCTAAGGCTGGGCTAAACCTGGTTTAGCCCACTCGCTTAGCCTTTTAGTCCTATGGACTGGTCTGTAGGATTGTTTTGTGAGTGGTTTGATTGGGCAAAGCGGTTCAAGTTGTCCAAACGGTTCAAGCAGTTCAAATGGCTTCTTGCCGGCTACATTATGCAAATAGAAAGGCCGGGAACGAACATGTCGTCCCAGCCAAAGTGGGAGGGGCTTACACATTCCGTCTACGCCGAGGCAAAAGTGCAAGCCCAAGGATAATAGCGAGCAGCACCCCCATAAGTACGAGGGGAAGTACATGAAGATACAAGAATGCTGATGCTGCCAGCCCAATTATGGCGCCGACCGCGCCCATGATAATTGGTCAGGGAAAGCTCCAGTAATAGCGGCGACGCACAAAAAACTCAATAACAACCCCAATCCCCGCCCCCAGAGCAATGTACAATAGAACTGTAATAGACGTCAAAACGATCACCTCCTTTCTTGAGCGTCATTATACTTATCTCTTAGGAAAAATCAACCCAGCGATTCGGAGTTTATGACTTTTTTGGAAACCGCGGCTGCAAAAAAGCGTTTGCTGTGCTAGGACGGTCCTAGCACATGCAGTCCTAGCCCATGCACTTTGCGCACGCCCCGTCCAAAAACCTCGAATACCCACCCCTCGCCTTTCGGTATTTTTCATTCTCCACCTTCATTTTTCCAATACCACGGACTAATATCGTTAGGCTCCGGGCTTGTTTTGAGATACTCCCTATTTGCATGTACGTTACCCCCAAACCCACAATCATCTTGCTCATTGATATACGAAACAACTAACTTGTCCTCCTCGAATTGAAAGGCAAGCGCACATACACCGTATTCGTTGGTTGTGTATGTTGCAATGCCCTCATTCAAAGCAATTTCTCCCTCGATATAGCCCATATTGTACGATGGTGGGCCTCTATTTACGTCTAGTTGGAAAAAGAGTATGCCCGGCCGAGTTTCTCTAATAGTCAAGATACCACTGCCACCTATCTCCCCGACATTTCCATAACCATACGTTCCAACATACGCATTAACCTCTTCTGGCGAAAAAAGTTGTGATCTTTCTTCATCTTGAGCTTCCTCCATCACTTCCGCTTGTTCCACTACCTGTTCCGCATCCTCCGCCTGCTTCTCTTGATAAATATAGTTATTCAGCAGGAAGAAGCCTCCGAAAACGACAATGCCCGCCACCACACACAATATTACAATTTTTTGTAGATTGCTCATATTAAAAATTAACCAAACAAACAACCTCGGTATCAGTTACTTCGACGGTGCCGCCGAGGATAGGGAGTTTTTGCATGGTGCCGTCGGCAGATTCAATAACAACTTCGCCCTCTTTAAGGATGCTTACTAACGGCGTGTGCTCTGCCAAAATCTGAATTTGGCCCGTTGTAGTTGGGACAATCAGAGATTTTGCGTCGCCCACAAATATTTCTCTGTCTATTGCGAAAACTCTAAGTGGAAAATTCATATTACTCTTTCCCATAATGCAGTTGATATCCAACCATACAAAAACCAAAGTATAACTACACTGATTACCGCAATAATGAGAATTTTCAAAAGTTTGCGATTTTTCATTTTAATTTGCGAGTTAGCATTTCAATTGCGGCGCCTTCAAAGATAAATACAAATGCATTTAGCGGGATTAGGAATAACGGCGTGGCAAGGTTTGCTGCTACCAACTGCACTATAGTTTGGTGGAACACCAGCGGGCTAAACGCCACGCATGCCCCTTGCGAAGTGCGGCAAGCTCCAAGGCCATACAACACCATAAACCCAAGTGTTCCGTATATCAACCCGCCTATTGCCCCTACTTTGTATTTTTGTAAAAAGTGTAGTATAACCACAATACGGGATTCAAGCTTATTCAGGAGGATGGACCATGATAGAATTAGCTTTTTTGCTCCTATTAATTATAGGGATAATTGCACTTATAGCGGGGCTGACTATACATGCTAAAACTAATACTCGATATGCAATGAACCTAGCGTACGGAGGAATCGTTTTGGCTATAGTAGGCGTACTCGGCTTAGGTTTTTACCATCCATGGCCGCCCCCCGGCTAAATCCTACCAAATCCTAGGATTCTCGAAAGGCTGCAGATTTCTGCGGCCCTTCTTTTTTTAAAACTACACTTCTTCAATGCCGCCTTTTAGATAGAAGTCGGATTCTTCTTTTGCGTCGTGCTTGCCTTCGATAATTTCCTTGAATCCGCGGACAGTGTCGGCTAGCGGTACATACTTTCCTTCGCGGCCGGTAAACTGCGCCGCCACAAAGAATGGCTGTGACAAGAACCGCTGTATGCGGCGGGCCCGGTTTACGGTTTGTTTGTCTTCGTCGGAAAGCTCTTCCATGCCAAGAATGGCAATAATGTCCTGCAGCTCTTTGTAGCGCTGCAAAATTTGCTGCACCTGTCGGGCTACCTGGTAGTGCTCCTCTCCCACAATGCGGGGGTCTAACGCGCTGGACCTGGAAGCCAACGGGTCAACGGCAGGATATATGCCCAACGAAGCCAATTCGCGCGAAAGCACAATAGAAGAGTCCAAATGCGAAAACGTGGTTGCGGGAGCAGGGTCTGTAATGTCGTCGGCAGGCACGTAAATTGCCTGCACCGAAGTTACCGATCCTTTTTTGGTAGAAGTAATGCGTTCTTGCAGCTGGCCCATGTCGGTAGCTAAAGTGGGCTGGTACCCCACGGCAGAAGGCATGCGGCCAAGCAGCACTGACACTTCAGAACCCGCCTGCACAAAGCGGAAAATGTTGTCTATAAATAATAGCACGTCTTTGTTTTTCTCGTCGCGAAAATATTCTGCCATGCGAAGGCCAGCCAGGGCGGTGCGAAAACGCGCGCCCGGCACTTCGTTCATTTGGCCAAATACCATGGCCGTGTTTTTTAACACGCCCGATTCCTCCATTTCGCGGTACAGGTCGTTTCCCTCGCGGGTACGCTCGCCAACTCCCGCAAACACCGAATACCCCCCGTGCTCGCGCGCCGTGTTGGCGATAAGCTCTTGGAGCAACACGGTTTTTCCGACGCCAGCTCCCCCGAACAACCCAACTTTTCCTCCTTTTAGCATGGGGGCAAGCAAGTCTATAACTTTAATGCCGGTTTCAAAAACTTCGGGCTCTGTTTTTTGCTGGTCTAAAGGCGGCGCCGGCTGGTAAATAGACGAGCGCTCTGCTTTTACTTCGCCTTTGCCGTCTATGGGGTTGCCCA
>DASRUP010000079.1:0-4776 GCA_035655395.1 Minisyncoccota bacterium | reverse complement strand
TAAATACCGCTGGCACGTCTGGCCATGAAGTAGTACTCACCCATATTGAAAACCCGTTTGAGGTAAAGCGCAAACTCGGCGAAGTCGCCTAGAGAAATTTTTGTACTAATTTTTCTGCCTCTTTTTCGCTCTCGATCCAGTAGATGCGGGGGTCGCGTTTGAACCAAAGCATTTGACGGCGGACAAAGTCTTCTGACTCTCTTTGGATAGAATCCACCATCTCCTGTTTGGAGATTTTTTTCTGCAAATATTGTGCGACAAATCGATACTCTAATCCAAGCTCTTCTAAACGTCTCCATGACAATCCAGACTGATGGAGATTCTTTACTTCATTAAGCATACCGTGGTCGATTCGATAAAGTAAGCGTTTGCGAATACGCTTTTTGAGTTCCTCGGGCGAGCGCTTAACTCCAATCATCAACGTATCAAAAAGGGGATTGACCTTGTTAAACTTCGGGACTGGCTTTCCGGTAGCAGCTACGATTTCCAGCGCGCGGATTAAGCGGCGCTTGTTTTTGTCCTGCCCTGAACTTTGTTGAAGGGTATTTGCCCGTTCTGGGTCCAGTTCCTCCAATTTTTCGAGTAATTCTTGGTTGCTTAGCCGGGCTAAGGTACCACGGAGTTTAGGGTTTGGTTCTACTTCGGGAAAAACAAAACCATCTACAACCGAATACACATAAAACGGCGTGCCTCCAACCAATATGGGGAGTTTGCCGCGGCGCTGGATATCGCGAATCGCCCTGAAGGCAAGCTTTTGGTATTGGGCTGCACTGAACCTTCTTCTTGGAGAGGCCACATCCAAAAGATGGTGGGGGATACCCATCATTTCTTTTTTGGTAATTTTGCCAGAGCCAATATCCAGACCCCTGTATACTTGCCGGGAGTCTGCCGAAACAACCTCACCGCCGAATTTCCGCGCGAGCTGCACGCCCAAATCGCTTTTTCCAGAGGCAGTAGGGCCAACAATTACTATCAATGAATCTCTTCTTTCTTTTCTCGGAGAAAACCGCGCCATTGTTCCAAAAACTCGACAAACATTTGAAAAGGCACCTCGATGAGGAAATTCAAAAACAACACAAGAATATTATAACGCACGAATTTCCCAGAAAGCCATTTCCCTGTCTGGATTAAAGGCAAAGAGAAAAAATCGAATATATTATTAATAAAGTTCTCCTTGGGAGATTCAATCATAAGCTCCTGGGCCCGCTGCCTGATCTTGGTGCCCGCAAACAATATCAAAGAAACAAACAGGAGAAAAATAATTATAGAAAAAATAGGGAAATTTAATTGCATAAGCACCCATACCAGCAGACCAAACGAGAACAAGAAACTCAACAGGTAAAATCCATATACCATGCCTGCCATTAACCCCCCGCGTTTTCTGGGAGGCAAAATTTTGTAGGTATCCTGCTGTTCATGCAACTGGATAACCTTCATTACTTCCAGGGTTACGCGCTCAAAGTTTCTGCGCGAGGTTTTTTGGGTAGTAAGCACCAAACCCAGCATGAGCAACGGGGGAAAGGCGACATTCAAGCCCATAGCAACATAATTAAGCGTGCCGTCCGCCACGAAACGCTCCAAGGGAACTTCTATGGCTAAGGCAATAAGAATTTTTGTGAGGAACACCGAAAGAGTGCTGTAAAAAGCGGCTCGCCTGATTCTGCTTTTCAACCGAGCAAGGCGTATATTGTATGCCTGCTGGATTCGCTCCTCAAGGGCTGCAGGGTTGTCGAGAAGCTCTGGAAACCTGTCCATATCTTCGTTTACAATGTCTCCGACAATCAAATACGGCGTGTCGTAACGTTCTGCAACCTGGTAAAACTTTTCTGCGTACGGGTGCTCTAAAATGCGAAAAATATTTTTGTGCAGGGTTCCCAGGCTTTCCGCTGCGTAGGTAAGAGTTTCCTCGGTGGGATTTTTCCAGTCTTCATAAAACTTTTCGAGCAAGTGGTATGCAATGGTAGAAGTATCGAGTTTAAAAAGGGCTCGCTGAACCGCTACGTATACCTGGAGCATTTGTTCTTCTGGGCTCAATGCAACCTTTCCTTTTCTTTTCGAGGCAATTTCAATCTTGTCTGCAAGTGCGGCCGTCATTAACTCTATGAGTGCCCGTTCCCGGCGCGGGTTGGAAAGAGACTCCTCGATTTCTACGGCAGCTATCGAATAAAGCCAGTCTTCAAGATTTTTACGGGATTTGCCATTCGTTTGCCGGTAACGAGTGCTGATATGCACATATTTTTCAATAATGCTTTGGATTTCCGCCACCTTTGTCAATGAAATCCGCCTGTTGGGGAAATGCCCCCCGCGCACTAATTCAGAAAGGAATCCCTCGGCAAAGTCATCGGAAAACCCATGCACCACCATGCGCCGTTTCAAAATTCGCTCGATTGCGGTTTTGCGCAGTAAATGCTCTTCGCGCCAGTCTACAATGCCCCGGATTTTTTCATAAAACGAAGCAACGTGCGAAAGCACCTCATCAACTGAAATGGTGCCTTCTTCCTCGGGAAAGGAAGATTCTTTTTCCCAAAGCTGATACTGTTCTAATAATTTGGTAACGTGGGGAGAAACAGTCATTGTATTATTGAAACAAATTGCTGCGCCGACATTACGCCCAAATCGCCTTTCTGGCGGGCTCTTACGCTTATATTCTGTTGGGTTTGCTCTTTTTCGCCCGCAATAAGCAGGTATGGTATTTTCATGATTTCGCCTTCGCGGATTTTTTTGCCCAGGGTTTCGTTTGCCTCGTCAACAGTAATACGCAAATCCTTTTGCTTTTCGAGCAATATTTCTCTTACTTTGCCGGCGTAGCCAACGAATTTATCTGAAATCGGGACAATACGGATTTGCTCTGGCGCTAACCAAAAGGGAAACGCGCCCGCATAATGCTCAATCAAAAACGCGATAAACCGTTCGTGCGAGCCCAGGGGAGCCCGATGGATAACGTAAACCGGCTTTTCCTTGCCGCTTGCGTCCCGATAGGTCAATCCAAATCTCTGCGTGGCGATAAAATCGAGTTGGTTGGTGGAGGCTGTCTCTTCGCGGCCAATCACGCTTTTAATTTGAAAATCAATTTTGGGGCCGTAAAACGCGGCTTCGTCTTCTACTTCCACAAAAGGCAGCCCCGAGCGTTTCATCGCGGCCCTCACGATTACCACTGCTTTCTTCCAGCCGTCGGGAGCTCCGGCATATTTCTTTTTGTCTTTGGAAGGAAGCGAAAGCCGCATGTAAAAATCGGCAATGCCGAACACTTCTTTATACCAGTATTCGTGCAGTTTCATTACGTTCAAAAATTCTTCCTCGGCCTGCTCCTCGGTGCAGTAAATGTGGGCATCGTTTTGGGTAAAGCCGCGCACGCGCAAAAGTCCGGCTAACGTACCCGAACGCTCGTAACGGTACACTGTCCCGTATTCCGCGTAACGAACCGGCAAATCGCGGTAGCTCTTGGGCTCTGCTCTGTAAATCATATGCGTATGAGGACAATTCATGGCTTTTAAATAATAATTGCCGTCGTCCAGTTTCATGGCAGGATACATGCTGTCTGCGTAGTAGGGGAGGTGGCCAGACATTTTGTATAGCTCTTCCCTGGCAATGTGCGGAGTTGTTACGCGTTGATAGCCCCACTCTTTTTCTACCGCCTTTGCGCGGTTTTCGATTTCGTCTCGCAGAATAGTTCCGTTGGGCAACCAAAGCGGAAGTCCGGGCCCCACTTCGGGCGCGAAAGTAAAGAGCTTGAGCTTTTCGCCCAGCACGCGGTGGTCGCGCTTTTTTGCTTCTTCTTGCTGCCACAAATATTTGTCGAGCTCTTCTTTGCTCTGGAATGCCACGCCATATACGCGGGTTAACTGGGGATTTTTTTCGTCCCCCCGCCAATAAGCTCCCGCCACTTTGGTAAGCTTAAAAGCATCTATCGGAAGCTCCAAAGTATTTTTCACATGCCCGCCGCGGCACAGGTCGAGAAATACATCACCCGTGTATACCATGCCGACTTTGACCGTACCCTTTTTGAGTTCTTTAATTAAATCGAGTTTAAACGGCTGGCCTTCTTTTTTGTAATAACGATTGGCTTTTGCAGGATCCCAAAGTTCTTTTTTAAACTTATGATTGCCTGCAGCAATTTTTCGCATTTCAGCTTCAAGTTTCGGCAAATCCTCGTCGGTAATTTTTACTTTGCCGAAATCATAATAAAAGCCGTTTTCAATAACGGGGCCAATGCCCAATTCCGCCTTGGGATAATGCTTTTTTACGGCCGAGGCCAGTACATGCGCAAACGAGTGGCGTATATTCTCCATTGGATTCTTTTCCATATCAATTTATATACCTTACCATAAAACAAAAACCCCCTCAATAAGAGAGGGTTCCATGGATCCTAGCAAAATTTAGCCATTTTTCGGATGGTTTTTGCGGTCTTCCTTATGTCTCGTGGTTACAACGGCATGGGTAAGAACCGCCGCAGCAAGCGCTAATATAGCCATTGCCAAGTAAAATAACATTATACTGCTCATGGTCTTTTAATATAGTTTAACATTATAATGCTAGCCGACCAAAACATAATAGCTGCGGTTAATCCAACAAGCATTGCAAACGCACGTTCGGGGATAAATATCGGAAACAGAAAGGGAATAACTCCTGAAGCCAAGGCTACCTGACCCATATCGCGCAAAATCTCTGCGACACCTTTTATCTGCTCATCCGTTAAGTCTGGAATATACTCTCTCCAGTCCATTATCTATTATAGAAGACGAACCTGAGCCTGGTCAAGTTACAAAACTACGAAGT
>DASRUP010000078.1:0-4807 GCA_035655395.1 Minisyncoccota bacterium | reverse complement strand
ACATTTACTTATAAAGGATACTCATACGAGGTGAAAGACGGCGACTTGGAAATGGCGTTTGACTTTAGGCTGGGCCAAACCAGGTTTAGTCCACGGGTGGTTATCAAAAACGTTCCGGCGAAAAGCTGGTTGCTTAGCCCGACTAAGCAACCAATACTGGAGAATTTGGTGTTTCATTTGGGGCTGGCGGAAATGCCGAGCTACTGGAAGGTAACGGCATCGCCGAGAATTATAGTGGAGGCCGGAAACTTAAACAAAACTCAAATAAACTGGTGGCACGACCTCTTTACAAAGGGGATGGGAGAATACTTTTATAAAAACAACATAGATTTTCGCAGCAAGAATTTTCTTACAATAGAATCCGGTGGGCCTGCCCAGCGAAGCTTTGGCGAAGGTGGGGGAGTGGTATTCTCAAAAAAAACATCGAACAAAACACTTGTACCCATTGGAGGAGGGAAAGATGCGGTGGTTACGTACGAAATTTTGAAACGCGCTAAGCAAGCCATCAAACCTTTTGTTTTAAATCCTACCAACGCGCAAAAAGCGCTTTTACGAAAGATGAAAGAGGGGAGCGCCATTACCGTTCAAAGAACCATAGACCCAAAACTTCTGGAATTAAACCGCGAAGGATACCTCAATGGCCACACGCCGTTTTCCTCGTACCTGGCTTTTTTAACTACGCTGTGCGCAGCATTGTTTGACTATAAATATATTGCGCTTTCTAACGAGAGGAGCTCAAACGAAGGGAACGTGCAGTATTTGGGCCACGAGATAAACCACCAATATTCCAAATCGTTTGAGTTTGAAAAAAAGTTCCGCATCTACAGCAAAAAGTATCTCACAGAAAACATAGAATATTTTAGTTTTTTGCGCCCGCTCTACGAACTGCAAATAGCAAAACTGTTTGCGCAATACCCGCAATATTTCGGCACGTTTTTAAGCTGCAACGAAGCCCACAAAACACATTCGGGAAGAGTGAAGGCTACAGGCAAATGGTGCGGGGCGTGCTCGAAATGCCTATTTGTATTCTTGGTGCTTTCACCGTTTGCCCGGGAAAAAACGCTTCGCATATTCAAAAAAGATCTCTTGCAAGACAAGGAGCTCAAACCCCTTTTGGATGAACTCACCGGCAAAAGGGGCTTTAAACCTTTTGAGTGCGTAGGTACTACCAAAGAAAGCAGGGCAGCACTTGAGTTGCAAACACGGAAAGACCACCCTTTGCTGCATGCCTGGAACAATAAGCACTTTCTACCCCGCAACCTGGAAAAGGCTCTGCGATCTATGCTACAATAAGCTCATTCATGCTGATTGCAGAGCTCAAAGACAAGGAAATTCTGATTCTCGGGTTTGGCCGCGAAGGGCAGGACTCTTTTTTGTTTTTGCGCACCAAATTCCCCCAAAAAAGCATTGGCATTGCCGACCAGAAAGAATTTGATCAGTTGGCGCCCGAAACCCAAAAACTGCTTAACCGAGACCGCAAGGTAGTGCTGTATATGGGCGACAGCTATTTGGCCCAGGTAAATAAATACGATGTGGTAATCAAGTCTCCGGGAATTCCGCGAGGGCTCGTGCTGCCTCTTGTCAAAAAATCCCAGGTGCTCTGCAGCCAGACCAGCTTATTTTTTGACAATTGCCCCGGCACCATTGTTGGAATAACAGGCACCAAAGGCAAAAGCACCACAGCCTCGCTTATATACGAAGTGCTTAAGCAGGGAAAAATAAAAGCCCACTTAATAGGCAATATTGAGCAGCCGGTCTTTCAGTTCTTGGAAGCTGCAACCAAAGATGATGTATATGTATACGAGCTTTCGAGTTTCCAGCTCGAAGGACTGCAAAAAAGCCCGCACATTGCCGTGTTTTTAAATTTGTATCCCGAGCATTTAGACCACCACGGAGATTTTAAAACCTACGTCCAAGCCAAAGCCAGCATCGCTAAATTCCAAACCCCGGAAGACTACTTTATTTTTAACGAAACAGATCCTGAAGTTTCGCGCATTGCAAAACTTACCAAAGCAGCAAAAATTCCTTTTACTCCCACAAGAGAAAACGGGGCTTCGTTTGTTGCGGCAACAGAACCCGTCTTTCTTGTTGCCGAACTTTTCGACATATCCAAAGAAAAGGCGCAAAAGGCGATTGCTGTTTTTAAACCTCTGGCGCACCGTTTAGAGCTGGTAGGGGAGAAAAGAGGCATTACGTTTTACAATGATTCTTTGGCAACTATTCCCGAAGCCACTATTGCCGCCTTAGACGCCCTCGGAGAAAACGTTGCCACCCTTATTGCAGGAGGTTTCGACAGGGGAGTGCCCATGGGCAAACTGGCCCAACGCATTGCGGAAAGCAACATCAAAACGCTGGTGCTTTTCCCGACCACGGGCGAAAAACTTTGGAAGGAAATTGAGAAAGCGCAGCCAAACGGGGAATTGCCAAAACATTTTTTTGCAAACACCATGGCAGATGCCGTGGAAATTTGTTACCGGGAAACACCAAAGGGCAAAATATGTTTGTTGTCGCCCGCAGCCTCGAGCTTTAATATGTTTCGCGACTACAAAGAAAGAGGAGAAGAGTTTAAAAAATTCGTAAAACTCTATGCAACAAAGAAACTCTCCTGACTTGCCTTTGCTAAGCCTGGCTGTTGCGCTTTTGTTTGTGGGCATGCTTATTTTAGCCAGCGTTTCGGTTTCTTTTTCTTTGCAAAATACCGGCACTACGTTTTATTACCTCAACCATCAGCTGCTGCTTGGGCTTTTGCCGGGCCTCGTGGCAGCAACAATCGCGTTTTTTACCCCGCTTCCTTTTATTAGGAAAATGAGTCTTTGGTTTCTTTTGTTTTGCATTTTCTTGCTTGCGCTGGTGTTTGTCCCGGGCATTGGAAGCGGCGAAACCGGGGGAGCGCATCGGTGGCTTTCGGCGGGACCCTTTTCGTTCCAGCCTGCGGAACTTCTCAAAGTGGCTTTTGTTCTGTATCTGGCTTCGTGGCTTTCTGCCAAGAAAAAACGCAGGCAGGAAAATACAAAAGAAACCCTGCTGCCTTTTGCCGCTATGATGGGCGTGGTAAGCCTTTTTCTTATTCTCCAGCCAGACATTGGAACTCTTGCGGTAATTGCAGCGACCGGGCTTACCATGTACTTTCTTGCAGGAACTCCGCTTTGGCACGCGGCAACACTGGTAGGAATAGGATTGTTGGCTTTGGGCGGGCTCGTTCTTATTGCGCCTTACCGGTTTAGCCGATTCGCGGTGTTTCTTAATCCGTCGCTCGATCCTTTGGGCCAGGGGTATCAGGTAAAACAGGCTCTCATTGGCATTGGGTCTGGGGGGCTTGCGGGAGCCGGCCTTGGGTTGAGCTTTCAAAAATTCGGCGTACTGCCAGAACCCATTTCAGATTCCATTTTCGCCGTGTTCGCCGAAGAAACCGGCTTCTTGGGAGGGCTGCTGCTTATAGGCCTCATCGTTGCTTTTGCATGGCGAGGGCTTATTGTATCCAAAAGGGTTCTTTCAGACCAGTTTGCGAGTTTAGCTGCCGCGGGAATCGTATCCTGGATCTTTTTGCAATCTGCGGTAAACATTGCGGCCATGATAGGGCTCCTTCCTTTAACAGGCATTCCTTTGCCCTTTGTAAGTTACGGAGGGTCTGCGCTGTTTTCAGAGTTGCTAGCTGTGGGAATTTTGCTTAATATATCTAAAGAAGCCTAATTCAAAGTGTATGAAAATTGTTTTTACCGGGGGCGGAACAGGGGGCCATATTCTTCCTATTATCGCTATCGTACGGGAGCTCAAGTCAACCTATAAAGACACGGACCTGGAGCTGTTCTATATGGGCCCAGAGGATAAATTCGGCGACGTGCTGCTTTCCCAGGAAGGCGTGCAAACTTTTAACGTGCCCGCGGGGAAACTGCGCAGATACTGGGGATTTGCCGCGTTTTTCCAAAATCTGGCCGACTTGTTTATCTGGATACCCTTGGGCATAGCAAAGGCTCTCAAAGTTCTCTTTTTCATCTCGCCAGACCTTATTTTTAGCAAAGGCGGATACGGGGCAATTCCTGCCACCGTTGCCGGACGGCTGTTTTTGCGCATTCCGGTATTTCTGCACGAATCTGATATTGTGCCCGGAAAAGCCAATCTTGCCGCACAGCGATTTGCCCTCGAGGTGTTCACGTCGTTTCCGCAAACAAGAAACTTCCCGCCCAAAAAAGTGCTTCTTGTGGGCAACCCCATTCGCACGCGCCTGCTTTCGGGTTCTGTCCAGGAAGCGCACCAGCTTTTCCAGCTTGTGGGAGGAAAACCTGTTTTGCTCATACTTGGCGGTTCCCAAGGGGCCAAACGGGTAAACGATATGCTTTTGAGCGTGCTGAACGACGCGCTTTCACAGTTTGAAATTATCCACCAAACAGGCTATGCAAACTTCAAAGAAGCAGAAGAGGAAGCTGCTGTAGCAGCCGCGGAAGAAAACCTGCCGTATTACCACCCCATTCCATTCCTCAACGAAAACGAAATACGCCACGCGTACGCGGCGGCGGACTTTATTGTGAGCAGGGCGGGATCGGGAACCATTTTTGAAATCGCGGCTCTCGGAAAACCGAGCATATTGGTTCCGCTTCCAGAATCCGCACAGAACCACCAGGTAGAAAATGCGTATGCGTACGCCCAAACCGGGGCCGCTTTGGTGTTGGAAGAACCCAACGTGAAGCCGCACTTTTTCTTGGAGCGAATACGCAACATTATTTTTGCACAAGAAGAAATGGCGCATATGTCGAAAGCTGCTTTGCAATTTGCAAAGCCGGAAGCCGCCCGAATTATTGCCAACTATATC
>DASRUP010000077.1:0-10354 GCA_035655395.1 Minisyncoccota bacterium | reverse complement strand
GCTGGGCGCTACCAAAAAAGACATGGTGGTGCTGGTGGCAGATACCATGGAATCTTCCAGGGCGCATTTTTTTGGTGAGAAATTCCCCGAGCGCCTAATACAGGTGGGTGTGGCAGAGCAGAACTTAACCGGCATAGCGGCCGGGTTGGCGTACGAGGGTAAAGTGCCCTATGTGGTAACGTATGCCGCTTTTTTACTGGGCAGAGCATGGGAGCCTATTCGTACCACCATCGCGTACCCTGAAAACCACGCAGTATACGTAAGCTCGCACGCGGGCTTGGCTACGGGGCAGGACGGCCCCACTCATCAGATGACGGAAGACATTTCCATTACACGCTGCCTACCCAACTTTACCGTAGTTGCGCCCGCGGATTTTGAACAAGCGAAAAAAGCCGTAAAAGCCGCCTACGACTTGAAAGGGCCGGTGTACTTGCGGGGAGTGCGCGAAGGCACGCCAAATTTTACTACAAGCAACACGCCTTTTGAAGTTGGGAAAGCGCAGGTTCTGCGTGAAGGCAAAGATGTTACGGCAATTGGGCACGGGTATATGGTGTATTGGTTGTTGCAAATTGCAGAGGAGTTAAAAGACAAGGTTTCCATCGAGGTAATCAACTTGCATACCATAAAGCCGTTCGACGAAGACACTATTCTGCGCTCGGCAAAAAAGACAAAGCGCGTGTTTTGCGCCGAAGATCACAATGTTATTGGTGGTATGGGCAGCGCGGTGGCGGAATTTCTTGGGGAAAACTGCCCGGTACCCATAAAACTGCACGGCGTGTATGATACGTTCACGGAATCGGGCAGCCCCAAGGATTTATGGAAGAAATATAGGCTGGATAAGGATGGGGTACGGCAGGTGCTTATGGGTTTTATAAAGTAAGAATATGCCAAAAATTGTAATTGTTGCTGTAATAATTGGGCTTATTGCTGTTACCGGTGTTTTGGTTTGGCTTATTGTTGGGGGTGGCGCGAATGGGCCCGAGCAGCCAGGAGAGCAAAACCCAACATATCCTTTAGAGCCGCCGCAAATTATATTGAGTTACCAGGGCCAAGAATATCGGGGAGTACAAGGGAGTTACTGCTGGCCTGCGGAAGAAGGCGTAAATCCTCTGTGTGCGGACACCGCGTTTCCAAACCCGCAAGAAAGTATTCAGGTTGCCGCGGGCGATACCGTGGACGTTGCCATACAAAACATAGAAGTTGCGCCTATAGAACTGGGAATCGGTTTGTTTACGTCGCCAGAAGATGCGACGCCCACGCTTGTGGAAGTTGTTTCCGGTTTGCAGAGTTCGTTTGCGCCAAACGCGCCGCCCGGCGAATATATTGTTATAGTTTCTGCCCGTTGGGATGTGGGCGACATATATTACGGCTTTAAAATCAATGTCCAGTAAAAGAATGTATGTTTGACGTAATTACAATAGGGTCTGCGGTTAGGGACGTGTTTGCCCGCACTAAAGACATTAAAGCCATAAAAGACAAAAAATTCGCGGTTGGGCAAGCCGCGTGTTTTCCTTTGGGCTCCAAACTCAATTTGGACGAGGTGCAATTTTCCGTCGGCGGGGGAGCCATAAACACCGCCGTTACCTTTGCCAATTTGGGATACAAGGTGGCGGCAATCGCCAAAGTGGGGGCAGATCCCGAAGGCAGCCATATTTTAGACAAAGCGGCCGCGTACGGCATCCATTGCGATTTTATCGGGCAAGACAAAGAACATTTTACGTCATTTTCGTTTATTCTTTCTTTGCCCGACGGTTCGCGCACCGTGTTCCGGTACAAAGGCGCTTCGTGGCATTTGCAAGATTCCCATATTCCCTGGATGGATTTTCGGGCAAAGTGGCTGTATATAAACCATTTGGCCGGAAATTCCGGAAACATTTTGCCCAAGTTGTTAGAGCGGGCGAAAAGCAAGGGAATGCAAATTGCGTGGAACCCAGGCACCACCCAGCTGGAAAAGCCGGCCGAGCTAAAAAAGTACATGAACTATGCCGACTTGTTTATTGTAAACCAGGAAGAAGCGGCCACCATAACCGGAATTCCATACCAAAAGAAAAAGCAGATTTTTAAAAAGTTGGATGAATTGGTGCATGGCAAAGTAATTATGACCAAGGGAGCAAAGGGGGTAGATGTGTCCGATGGCAAAACGCTGTGGAGCGCCGGCGTGCTTCCTTTGGCAAAAGACAGGATTGTAGACCGTACGGGAGCTGGCGACGCGTTTGGTTCCGGGTTTGTGGCGGCTGTAATGCAAAAGCCAAGCAACGTAGAGCATGCCATACAATTTGCCTCGGCAAACGCCACGGGCGTGCTTACCCAGTGGGGCGCCAACCATGGCCTGTTAAAGCGCGGCGACTCTCCCTTTAAATTCGGCAAACTCGAGATAAAGAAAACGAATGTATGACTCGTCGCGAACTAAATCTTGTTACCCTCGGTACAATCGCAATCCTTCTTGTAGTTCTCGTTGCCGGCTTTGTCTTGCGGCAGCAACTTGCACGGATGGATTCTGCTATAGAGTCGTCGAACGAGAACCAAATAGCCGATACGGCGACGTCCTCCTCGGAAGACAGTACGGAATATGAACATAAACAGTGTGAGTACGGAGAATTTTCGGAAGATCTCTACCTGGATACGTACGTGGTAAAACCGGGCGACACCTTACTTTCTATTGCAAACCATCAACTTGGCAGTACCGCACGCATTGATGAGATCATCAACGCGAACAAATTTCGTGACGCTCCTTACGATTCACTCGGGAGTAGTGATACTATACAGGCAGGTTGGGAATTGTATTTGTCTACTGTTTTCCTTCCTCCAAGCTCCGGAAATCTTGATGCGCAGCAAGGAAAATTAATCATTGCTGATTCCGGCGGGTACAAAGGCAGGATGCTTCTTCAGAATGACGTAAATTACAATCCTGTTAACCGCGCGCCCTTGATCTTTGCAGAGAGTGTTGCGTTTTTCAATGATAATAGTTTTCAGGAGGGAGATTGCATAATGGCAGTAGGGGATCGTGATGCGCGTTCAGACACCGGAATTATAGCTCTGGCGCCGCAAGGAGACCCCTCTGTTTTTAAAGCGCCCGTTGCTGTGTACGAAAAGCACGAAGTTGAACTTCCTCTTGAAACTCTCGAATGCAGGTATGGATTTTTTAGTAGCCAAGAGGTTTTGCGAAGCTACACGGTGAGGCCTGGAGATACATTGTACTCGGTTGCGAACGGACAGGTTGGGGATATCTCACGGGTGCCAGAACTGCGAGAGATAAACACAGGACGGTATACAAGTTTGCAACAGAGTGATTTTATAGAGATAGGATGGGAGCTGCTTTTGCCTCCATCGTGGACTGACGACTTTACTGGGCTTTATTCGGGAACGGTTGGCTTTTTTGGTGGCGAGGACAAAGAAAGCTTTTGGATAGAAGCTAACTTGACCGATCATGGGGCGAGTTCATCAAGATTTTTAAAAACTCCGGAAATGAGGTATTTTGGGGAAAATACTTTTGTAAGGGGAGATTGTGTGGTTACGTTCCATGCAGGAGGAGCTCGAGCGTTAGGGATTGCGCCGCAGAGCGAAGATTACTTACGGTATTTCAAATATGGAGAGTGAATGTAAAAATAATTTAGCCTTAAACCTATGAGCAAACCATTGGTTATCGGAACAATTGTAGCAGTTGTGGGCATCTTCGCCCTCGGCGGATTTCTTTTGTGGCAGAATGTGAGTAACCAGGTTACTCACACGCCCGAGCAGCAAACCCCACCGCCGCCCGTGCCGTCACCCCAGCCTCAAGCAATCGACAATCAACAATCCGAGATAGACACGTCAAATTGGCAAACCTACCGCTCCGACGAGTTTGGGTTTGAGGTGAAAATGCCAGAAAATTGGATGGCAAGGGAATTCGAGGTAAAAATTGATCTAGGTATATTTAATCTTCCGGAGTACTACGCAGTTTCGGTCTCGAAGATTGAAAATAATGAGGGAATGACCAATAGAGAGTACGCAGAGCAATGGTTTGAGAGTAGAAAAGACTTGCTTTCCGATTACGAAGTCTCATCAACGGGTGCTGCAGAAGTAAGCGTAGGAGAGTATGTGGGTTATAAAATTCAAGGATTTCATACTGGCATAGAAGGCGAGTCAACTATCGATGTGATTTTCGTAGAGTTGCCTAACGACGATTCAATCTATCAAGTTCAGTTTCCCACGGGTGAATTTCAAACAGGGCAGCACATTATTAGTCCAGAGGAAAATTACCAAATAGCAAACCAAATTCTCTCCACGTTTCGGTTTGTGGAGTAATAGTAAGGTAAGGTTAAACTTTACTACAAGTTTTATGGAAAAAAATTGCGGAGATTTTGGGAGCCAAAGGGAGTTGCAGAAGGCGGGAAAATCTGCTAAAGTAAAGTTATTATGGCGAAGAATCTATATGTAAAAGACGCGGTGGCGGTTGTTGAGAAGGAAGTTAAGAAAAAAGGAGGGGTGGTGGTTTTGAGTTTGGAGGAATACCGCAGCCTTTTAGAACGGGCGGTGCCCTTATATCAGTTGCATGGCAAAGAGGCAGAAGAAATAGATATGCTTTTCAAAGAAGGAATGGCAGAGTATAAGGCGGGAAAGACCACGAAAATAAAATCCTTGAGTGATTTAGATTAATGGTAGACATTCAAGTTTCGGAACGTTTTAAGAAGAATTATCGCAAGCTTCCCGAGAAAATCAAGCAACGCGCAAAAGAAAGGGAGGTGGTTTTCCGAGCCAATCCTTTCGATTCCATCCTCAAGACACATAAACTTTCTGGGAAAGAAAAGGGCATTTGGGCTTTCTGGATAAACGATTCGTACCGTATTAAATTTATCTTCCTTCCAAACAAGGAAGTTTTATTTTTGGATATTGGCACGCATAAGATTTATAAATAGAATAAAAGGAATAATACTATGGAAAAACTTGCGGAGATTTTGGGGGTGCCCAAAGAAAAACTAGAAGAATTGGAGAAGGCTATGGTGGCGAAAGGGTTTGAATCATCGTTGGAGAAGGTGGCGCAGCAGAACGAGGAGCTGGTAGAGCGGGCATTAGCCGAGCTTGGTGTAACCAGCAGAAACCCTGAAGATATTACAGCCGCGCTTATGGCAAAAGCGGCGGAAAGCGACGAGCAGCTGTACAAATTTTTGGGTTTGGATCCCGCGAATTTGGATTTTCATAAAATCGCGCAAACCGCGCGCGAAATTGCCACGGAAAGAGAAGGCTGGTTCTTAAAAAAAGAATACGGCCGGCAGATTTTGCGCGAGAGGCAGCCCCAGGCAACGCTGGATTTTCTTGGGTATAAAGATACCGAAGAACTTTTGCAAAAGCAGGATGTAACCGAAATTTTTAGCGCCCTGCGGTTTTTGGAAACCGACAGCTGGATGCACAAAACCTTTGACGTGGCCTACACCAAATTTACTCCGGCCGACTTTGAGCACCGGCCTATCGAGATACAAGTGCTAGGCAAGCAGTGGGAAGAGGTGGCTAAAAAATACGTGGCAAAAAAGCACCATAACGTAAGCCATTTAAAAGAGTTTGGCGTTATATTTTTAAATCCTATCGCGCAAACCGAACGCGGCAAATTTGTGCGCGATTTTGCCTTATTGTTGCACTATTTCCACGAAATCGCGTTTTACAGCCGTTTATTCCAAAAATACGCCCAGCAAGATAATTTCCAGCAAAACTTTATTGCTTTGCTGCGCGGCGACGTAAAAGAGGCAAGCGAGGTTAAGCCCGGCGAGTGGCTGCTGGTGCAGCGTTATTTGTGGAAAGAAAACCCGCAAGACCCGCGTTTGTTTTTGCCGCACGTAAACCCGGAGTCCATGCATTGGAGAAAAGCAGAGCAGGATTTGGTGGCCTTTGGCAAAAAGTACGAAGAAATTAACCTGGAGTTCTGGGACCAGTACTGGTCGGTGGCAGAGTTCTTCAGCGGCGAACAGGGAACGCGCACTCTTGTAAGTTTTGATCTGGAGGACGTTGCCATGATGGTAGCACACAAGTCAGAAGGCAAAGACATACAGCTTACCTACCACCAGCACGAGGCCCTGTGGAACCGTTTGTTTGCCGCGTACGTGGGCGGCTACGACAAAGTGGAAGGGCATATTATAAAAAATATGGAACATGGTATAATACGGTTGTAATGGCAACAAAAAAGTTTAAACAAGAATTTCGCGCCAGAACCGTGGGGTTTATAGCCACGGCGCTTGGGTTGGTGGTGGGTTTGGCGTGGAACGACGCGGTAAAAACTTTCATAGAAACTATTTTCCCCATAAAGGGCGATACTATCCTGCTGAAGTTTTTCTATGCGGTCATACTTACATTTATTGTGGTAAGTGTTATAATTTTACTCATGAGGTTTGTGGAAGACGAGGGCGATAAAAAATAATGCAATAGTAATAGTGTATGAACCTGCGAACCCAATTTCCCATAGTTTTAGGATTTATCGTTTTGGTGTTTACGCTTGTAATTGCGGTTATCAGCCTTCTAGCGAACTAAAGCATGATACAAAAAAGGAAAGGTCGCGTTTATATATAAGTAATATCGCAAACATTTTATATCATGAAAATGCAATTAAACGATCCGCAAACGAATTGGAAATTTGTGGGTATTGTAAGCGTATTGGGTTTGGCCGCAGCAGGTTGGATGATAACAGTTTTATAAACGGACATTTTGCTATGGAGGACGCAATCCGGAATTTTTCCAAGCAGTTTGAGTGGGAGCCAGACATAGAGCAAGCCGAGCAGTGGAAAGCTGTGGGCAAGTATATTATATGCGGTATGGGCGGCTCGCATTTGCAGGGCGACGTGTTTCAAAATGCGTACCCTGGTTTTGACTTGTCGGTTCACCAGGATTATGGGCTGCCAGGCTGGCCCAAAGAGGTACTCCGGAAAACCCTTGTTATCGCAAGCTCGTATTCTGGGAACACCGAAGAAACGTTGAGTTCGTTCCAAGAGGCGGTAAAAAACGGCTACCCGGCAGCCGCCATTTCCACTGGCGGCGAGTTGCTTAACCAGGTTAAGCAACATGGCGTGCCATATATCCAAATCCCGGATATCGGCATTCAGCCGAGGTCCGCCTTGGGCTATACTTTTAAGGCCTTGGCGAAAATGGTGGGGCGCGACGACGTAGTAAAACAGGCAACCCAGGTGGGAAAAATGCTCGCAGAAAGCGCAGCAACTTTTGAAGCCCAGGGAAAGGCGTTAGCGGAAAAATTGCACGGGAAAGTGCCTGTTATATACGCCTCCCAGAAAAACTACTCTATTGCCTACAACTGGAAAATTAAGTTCAACGAAACCAGTAAAATCCCGGCTTTTTATAATGTGTTCCCAGAGCTCAACCACAACGAAATGAATGGGTTTGACGTTTCAGATTCAACACGCGAACTTACCAAGCCGTTTTTCTTTTTGTTTTTGCGCGATGGTGAGGACCATCCTCGTATTCAGAAACGCATGGAAGTGCTGGAAAAACAGCTTTACCAAAGAGGTTTGCCGGTTATTAATTGTGAGCTTACGGGAAATTCGCGCCTGGAAAAAATCTTTTCTTCCTTGCTTTTTGCCGATTGGGTCGCGTTGTATTTGGCACAGCATTATGGCCGCGACCCGGAGCAAGTGCCTATGATAGAAGAGTTTAAAAAGCTCATCGGCTAACTCATGAAAATTCTTTTGGTGCAAGATCTTACGCGTCCGCATCACGGGCTTGGAGATGAGCATTTGGAAAAAATTAAAGCAGTAGATCCATCGTTGGAAGTATTGGCATTTTCTTCTACGCAATTAGACGAGATTAACCGCCGCATAGAAGACGTAGACATTCTTGCCGGAACTCTTTGGGCCATACCCGAAATCCACGACGTTAAAAAGCTCAAACTAATTCACTCCTTTTCGGCCGGCGTAGAGCATGTATTGACGCCGGAAGTAAAAAACTCCGATGTAATTGTAGGGAATTGTTCTGGAATCCATGCTACGCCCATCGCCGAGCATGTATTGGGATTTTTGCTGATTTTTACCCGAAGGTTTTACGACACTTTTCAAAGCCAGCAAAAGAAGAGATGGGAGAAAAATCCCAAAATTACAGAGCTTCGGGGTAAAACTGTTTTGATTGTCGGGTTGGGGAATATTGGAAAGGAAGTTGCCCGGGTAGTAAACGGGGTGGGAGCCCGCGTGCTGGCGGTTGACCGCGGGGGGGAAGAAAAGCCAGAGTTCGTCGAAACGCTCTACGCTCAAGACCAGCTGAAAGAAGCGCTCCCCCAGGCAGACTTTGTGGTACTGTGCTTGCCCTTAACTGGGGAAACCCGCCATTTGTTTGACATGGAGAAATTCCGTATAATGAAGAATGACGCGGTGCTTGTAAATATTGCGCGCGGTGGGCTTGTAAAGGAGCAAGACTTGATCCAGGCGCTGTCGCAAAAAGTGATTGGGGGAGCTGCGCTTGACGTTACCGAAGAAGAACCGCTTTCCCAAGAAAGTCCGTTGTGGGAAATGGAAAATGTAGTCATTACGCCGCACCACTCCGGAAGTTCCGAAAAATATATGGACCGCGCGGTCGACGTATTTTGCGAAAATCTCAAGGCGTACCTTAAGGGAGAGACTCTCCCTAATCAAGTCGATAAAGAAAGGGGATACTAGTACTGAGCAGAATCGAAGTATTTAAAAATATGGGAAAAAATATTTTTTACTTTGTTGTTGCCTTGGCGGTGTTGTTACTTGTAGGAGGGGTAATATTTTTTGCAACACAACAAGGAGCTCCAAGCCAAGAGGCGCAGCCAAACGAAACTCTCCAGCAGACCGCAGGCGAAGAACAGCAAGAGGAAGGGTTGGGCAGCGAGCTTAACCAAAACCCTGGCTCAAAGGTCCCGGAAACAAACCCTCTTGAGGGATATAAAAATCCTTTTGAATAATCATGAGAATTTTATTGATATCTTCCGTTGTTTTTGTGGCTTTGGCCGGAGCTTACGCCGTTTTTGCCCAAGAAGAGCCAGCCGTTGAGTTTCCCGTTGCGGAGCTTGGGAATTGCCAAAGCAAAGAAGAGTGCCATGCCTACTGCGATGAAGTTGAACATATAGAACAATGCGTCAATTTTGCAGAGCGGCACGGCTTAATGAAGGGCGGTGAACTGGAGGAAGCAAAAAAGGTTGTGTCGGCTTTGCGGCAGGGCGCACAGCTTCCGGGCGGGTGCCGCAACAAGGAAGAGTGCGAAGTGTACTGTAAAGACGGCGCGCATATTGAAGAGTGTATTGCGTTTGCCGAAGCCGCCGGGTTTATGAGTCCGGAGGAATTGGAAGATGCCAAGCGTGTAGCCCCGTTGATGGCGCGGGGCGAAATGCCGGGCGGCTGCCGATCGCGAGAGGAGTGCGAGGCGTATTGTTCGCAAGATGGTCACATTGAAGAATGCGCCGCGTTTTTTGAGAAAGCAGGATTCATAAGCGTACAAGAAGCAGAGATGTTCCGTAAAACCGGCGGGCGCGGCCCGGGTGATTGCCGAGGCCGTGAGGAATGCGAAGCCTTTTGCAATGCCCCGGCAAACCAGAAAGTTTGTTTCGAATTTGCAAAGGAGCACGATCTCATTCCGCAAGAAGAGTTGCAGCAGATGCAGGAGGGAATCGAGATGTTCAAACGCGGTCTCCAAAGTGCGCCCCCCGAAGTCGCCCAGTGCCTGAAAGAGACCGTTGGCGAAGACGTGCTCGCAAAAATCGGGGCCGGAACATTTTTGCCAAGCCGGGAACTCGGAGAGCATATGCGCCAGTGTTTTGAAACTCATCTCCCCAATATTATCCAGCAGAATATTCAAGAACAGGTAGGTGGTGAGGTACCGCCAGAAGCTGCCGACTGCGTGCAAAGGATTCTTGGAGATACACGGGAGCTTCAGGGGCCTCCAACCGCAGAACAAGAACAGCGGATCCGCGAGGAGTGCTTTCCACAACAGCAGCCCCTACGCCCCGAAGGTTTCGAAGGGTCGATGCCCCCAGAAGGGGAAATCCCAGAGGAATTTCGAGAACAATATGAGCAGCAGTTCCAGGAACAGTTTCACCAGCAGTTTGAGCAACAATTTCAGGAAGAGTACCAGCGCCAGCTTCAACAACAAAGTGAGGTCCCTCAAGAATTTCACGAAGAGGAATCTCTCCCAGAGTCGAGCTTACTAAAACAAAGTTTCCTTGGCGCAGTGGTCGAGGCGATGCAGCCAGGGTTAAGAATTTTATTTCCGTTTCTTTCTCTACGACTATGACAAACGAACTCTATACATTTGTAAAAGAAGCCCTGGAAAAGGGGCAGAGCCGAGGCGATATCCAACGGGTGCTCGGAGAAGCGGGCTGGCAGGAAGAGGAGGTGCAAAAAGCTCTTGCAGCTTTTGCCGAGGTATC
>DASRUP010000076.1:0-43596 GCA_035655395.1 Minisyncoccota bacterium | reverse complement strand
GGGAACGAAGATTAAAATTCCCGAGCTCTACGGCAACAAAGTATTTGTGGTGGAAGACCGCATGAATACCAGATTGCAAAACCATGTAGATATCTGGTTTGCCGAGTATTGGGACGCCAAAAACTTTGGCATCAAGCGCGCCTCAATCGTCGTTTTGGAAGGGTAAAGAAACAAAACAGCTCCGTTTCGGAAGCTGTTTTGTTTTCTGTGCCCGGGGTGGGGCTCGAACCCACAAACCTTTCGGTCAAGGATTTTAAGTCCTCTGCGTAAACCAATTCCGCCACCCGGGCATTGGAGGCGCGAGTGGGAATCGAACCCACGCATAAGGGTTTTGCAGACCCTTGGCTTACCACTTGCCTATCGCGCCATATCTATATTTTACCCCTGTTTTTTAATTTTATCTAAGAGTTCTTCGATGTGCTGGGCCTCGGCGGTTGCTGTTTCAAGCACCCACTGAATTTTGGGCACCGGCCTCATTTTGAGTCGCCCATTGAGTATCTGCTGAATTTCGTAGATATTTTGCGAAAGGACTTTTAGCGCTTCCCCGCCCTTCTCATCTGGTACCACACTCATATATACGCGAGCTTGCTGCAAGTTGCCCGCAGCCACCACGCGAGTTAAGGTAACCACCGCGCCTTCTGGCATTTCAACCTCCCGCAAAATGATGTTTGCCAGCTCATGGCGCATGAGTTCTTCTACCTGCGCAATGCGATTCTTCATACTACTTTTTGGGAGCTCTTACGACAAAAAATTGCAGCTGATCTCCTGCTTGCACTTTCTCTGCTGCTTCAAAAGACAGCCCGCATTCTTTTCCTTTGGCCACAGAAGGCACGTCTTTTTTGTCGTGCTGCACATTAGTTACCTTGCCCTGGCCTACCACCTCGCCTGCGCGGATAATTTCGGCCCGCACGCCTTTCCTTACTTCTCCTTCAACCACCTTGCCGCCAATAACCTGCCTAGTCTTATCTACCAGGAATATCGCCAGTACGTTGAGCGTGCCCAACTCCTGGCGGCCTCCCTCGTCTTTCAGCGACTGCTCCATAGCTTCTCTCACGCGCTGGATAAGCTCATAGATTATCTGGAACGTTTCAATAGAGATTTGCTCCTTTTCTGCAAGATCAGCCGCCTGGACGCTTACTTTGGTACGAAATCCAAAGACTACAGCAGTAGTCGAACGCGCCAGTTTCACGTCGTTCTCGGTAATTTCTCCCACGCCTGCCTCCACGAGGCGAAGCTGAACCTCGCCCTGGGGAAGATTGTGCAACACATCTTCCAAGGCCTCGAGAGAGCCTGCTACATCTGCTTTCAGTATAATGTTGTAAAGTTTTGCTTCCGGATTCACCTCGCTGGCGCCCTTTGCCACTTCCTTAAGCTCATTCTCCCACACAAACTCTTGTACTGCGGTTTCGCTTTCGAACGCCCGAAATACATCTCCTACGCGCGGGGGGATTAAAAACCCCAATACTACGGCTGGCGTTGCAGGGCCCGCCTCTGCAATCTGCTGGCGCTGAAAATCCTCTATCATGCGCGCTTTCCCTGACGAGGAAGGAGTTGAGAGCCAATCGCCAAGGCGCAAAGTGCCGTTGAGTACCAAAAGGCTTGCCAGAGGCCCTCTTTTGGGGTCAAGAGACGACTCAATTACTACGCCCTCTGCCGGTTGTTCGGGGTTTGCCTTCAGGCTTTCGAGATCTGCCACCAACAAAAGCATTTCGAGCAACTCTGAAATTCCCTGCTTGGTCGTGGCAGAAGTTTCCACCGAAGGAACATTTCCGCCATAAGACTCCACTATTACTTCGTGCTGCGCCAACTCCTGTTTTACTCGTTGGGAGTTGGCTTGAAGCTTGTCAATCTTATTAATAGCCACCACCATTGGTATGCCGGCCTTCTTGACCTGCTCGATTGCTTCCACGGTTTGAGGCTTCACGCTTTCGTCTGCTGCCACCACCAATACGGCAATATCGGCTACTTTTGCCCCCCGGGAACGCATTGCAGAAAAGAGTTCGTGGCCCGGCGTGTCTATAAACGTAATGTTCTTGCCCTGATATTGCGCCTGGTAAGCCCCCATGTGCTGGGTAATGCCGCCCGACTCCTTGGCAGTAATGCGAAAATCCTCGCGGATCGCCTCAAGCAAAGAAGACTTTCCATGATCCACATGCCCCAACACCACCACAACCGGCGCTCTTGCTCCTGTATGCTCTTTGGCTATACGATTTTCGGCGTTTTGTGTAATCATAATACTATTTTTTCTTTCTCCTCTTGCTCTTTGGCTTTTCAACACCCATGGCTTTCTCAAGCGCCTCTCTTTCTTCATCTGAAAGTTCATAACGCGAACTGCCTTTTTGCACCGGCTTTGCAAATACCCTGTTTAAGTCTTTTCCATAGTAACTGGTGAGCACAAACCCTGTGTGTTCTTCGTTGAGCAATGCAACGGCGAAACTTTGATCGCCCCCCATCTCCGCAAAGGGATTAAACCGTACAATACCCACCCTGGTAACTGCCTGGCGCGTTTGCTGCTTTAACTGTTCCAGTTCTTTCGCTGTTTGTTCCAGCCTTTTCTCAAGCGCCTGAACTTTCTTGCGCAAAGCCTGCGGCGTTTGCTCTTCTGGTTGTTGTTTTTTGAATAAAGCCATAGGCTTTGCGGAGATGGGAGGATTCGAACCTCCGATACCTTTCGGTATAGCGGTTTTCGAGACCGCCCCGTTCAACCGCTCCGGCACATCTCCTTTGTGGACCTACGGGGAATTGAACCCCGCCCTCCTCCATGCCATGGAGGCGTAATGCCGATTTACTATAGGCCCCTGTTTGTCTACACTGAGCCTGCAAAGTGTGCCCCCGAGAGGAATTGAACCTCTATCGAGAACTTAGGAGTTTCCTGTTCTGTCCGTTGAACTACGGGGGCTCGCAAGGCAAACATTATGAGAAATTCTACCATAAAACGTGCCTTTCCGCAACCTTGTGAATAACTGCGAAAACGGGGAGTTGACAAGACCTCTTTACTTTCTATAATGAGTTTTGTAACAAAACATTAAAGGTCAAACTATGATTTTTGATATTCTCTCACCATTGGTCTCCATTCTCGACGACGACGGGATGACTGACGACGACGGTATGATGGACGATAACACAGAAGAAGATACAGACGACGACACGGATGTAGAAGAGGAGGAAGACGAATAGGATTGAGAAACTCCGTTTTCTAAACAAAACAACCCTGCCCTCAAGGCAGGTGTTGTTGTTTATTGTTTGTAGCTTGAGACTATACCGTGGGCGGTTTGTCCTGATTTCGTTTTTGGAGTGTCGATCGGGCGGTTAGCGCAAAAAGTACAATAAGCGTCAAAGCTGCAAAGGCAATTCCCAGCCACGGAATCCATTTGTAGCGTTCGGTAAATCTGCTTTCTTCAGTATCGCAAACATCTCCAATGCCGTCTGCATCTACATCGGCTTGCCCTCGATTAGGGTCATTTGGACAGTTGTCTTGGCTATTTACAATTCCGTCCCTGTCGAAGTCGTCGCAGGCGTCACCCCTTCCATTTCTATTAACATCGGCCTGGTCTGTATTCCTCACCGATACGCAGTTATCAAGAATATCTGGTATATTGTCGAGATCGACATCCGCTTGTTTATAATACACATTCGTTTGCGAAAGAGGTGAAGGCAAACGAAGCACGCCCTGGTTATCTGCCAGGTTGCCTGCTTCCCCCACAGGCGGCGACACATATCGGTCCGGGTTAAAGTATACTTGATACGCACGCCCAGGTTGTGCAAGAAATCGCAGTGCGTGCGAACTGGATCTTGTAGCATTTTCTTGCGCAAGTTTAAGTTCAGATATGCGAAGAGGTTGTGCATAGGTGAGCGCGATTGTCCATGTCGCAGAGGTTGTTCTGGGGAACTGGATAGTGGCCTGCCTCATCGGTATTTTTGCAAGAACGATGGTATTTGTCCCGCTTACCTGCGCGCGTATTTCTATTGAAGTAGGCAAGGCAACGTGGTTGTCGAGTAAAAGAGTGAGCGAGGAAGATGTAATGGGCCTGGTACTCTGCAGAATGAGTTGAGTGCTTCCCTGCGCTTCTTCGGGCAGAGCAAAAGCAGTATAGGTTTGCACATTTCCGTCAACCATTCTTCCCGCATTGAGAGCCGACTGGTTTGTCGCATTAATGGTTGTTATAGGTATTTCATTTACCGATGTTTCCTGCTTAAAAAAGACAGGCTGAAAAGTATCGGTAGCTTCGTCTAACACCGCAAAACTAAAACGTTCCAGCTCTTGGCTTTCGAACGGTATTTCTACCACCGTTGGCACTAAAATCGCTACAGGCTGCAACTCTTTGAGTTGTCGATATGCGCTTATCGTTTCCTGTGAGGCGGTCGATAAAGCCTCGGCACTGCTCGCATAGAACGTCATGGCTCCTGCTGTAGCTAGAACAAGCATGGGCAATGCTTTCTTGCTTCGGCCGACAAACGCAGTGGTTGTTAAGAGTATGCCAACAAGGAAAAATGTGACAACGCGCCCCGCTAAAGCCATGCTCCAAACGTCGATAACCAGAAGGCGGCCAACCACAAGGGTTAGCAGTACGGCACCGTACAAACGCATTATTCTCTTTTCTTTTGTTTTTCCGTAGAAATACGTGGCTAGCCCTATAACGGTGTAGGCGACCAAAGAAAACATCGTGGCAACGTCATCGCTTAATTTTGTCGCATGGAGAGAGAGCCATAAAAGCAAATGCATATATGCAGAGCCAACAATAAGGAGTCCGGCCGTAAAGTACGCGGATTCTTTTTTTTCGTTGCTTATTTTTTGTTTTTGCGCCCATAAGAAGAAAAGCCCCAATCCGAAGAATATTACCGCCAGTACGAACAGTACAAAGAAGTCTTTATGGACTACACCGATATTCCACGATCGGGAAATTACGCTTCCCACAGACAGATAGGCCGGGCCAAGTAACAGCAGACTCAACATTTGAGCGATCCGTAAATCCCTCAAAATCGCATAAGCAACAAGTGCAATAACCCCACTCTCTATGCTGTAGGCAATAACAAGAGCAGCTCCTTGCAACTCAACCGCGGTTGCGCCAGCAAGCATGGCAATGCTTACCCCCAAATATACGTAGAAAGGTTCAATGCGTTGCGTGAGGCGAAAAGCGAGAAATCCGCCAAAGGCGAATACCAAAATCCAGGCCACCATGAGAATGCTTTTCCACTCTTCGGGAGCTGCCATGAGAATCCACACGAGAAGGAATAACCCGGTGCCGCCTGCTGTGATGAGGTCGGGAACAATCTTCTCCTTTGCCAGTTTCAAAATGCCGAGTATGCTGGTTATAAAGAACACAGCGGTAAAGGCAAATGTAAAAGCGAGAACTATTTCAACGCCTAAAGATCTGCCAATAAAGAGATGGGGGAGACTATACAAAGCCACTATGATAAGTGCGACTGTCGTAAGAATGCGCCATCCGGTGAGAGCGACAACCCATACCGTGCCAATTGTTACGACAAGCAGATACGAGAACAGAGTTACGAAGTCCGTACTTAAAGAAACTGCAAAGCTCAAAGGACTCGTAAGAAGAGGGGCGACTCCCGCGGATAGTAAGCTTGCCAAAGCAAGGGGAAGGTGGCGGTAGATAACGCTTGCAAAAGCAACAAAAGCGGCGCTCATAAACATTATGCCGAGTGCCGCTAAAGGAGTAAAGAAGTCGTAGACTATCCTTGCGGCGAACGTGGTAAGCAAAATGACCGAGGAGCCTAACACGAGGAATGTACTCCCCTGATATACATAGGTTTTAATCCGCCACCATCCCAGAAGCAAGATAAGGACGCCTGCAACCAAGCCAAGGGTAATGCGCCCCATAGGGCCAATCCAGTTATTCGCAAATGCATACGTTGCAAGCCAGCCAAAACCAATAAGCAACAGAAAAGCCCCGAGCTTTAACAACCAGTCTTCTTTTGCCCAAACAACGAATTTATCGATTACGGCAAGTTCTTCATTCCCGGAGATAGGCGTTTGCGTTTGCTGTGTTGGCACCAAAGGAGACAAAGCCTGTTGCGGAGCAGGTGAAAGTAAGGGCGCGCTTTTTGATTCCAACAATTCTTCGATCCTACTAATACGCCTATGGAGCCACACGGCAATGAAAACAAAAATAAGAATACCGAGGAGAGACAACATCTTAATTTATTATGCAACGTATTTCCCTTCCGGCATAATGTATTTATCCACAGCTGCCGTATTTTGGTTTTGTGGGTGGACGACCGGATTTGAACCGGCGATCTTCGCTGCCACAGAGCGACGCTTTAAGCCACTAAGCTACGCCCACCATGTATTCTCTCTTGTGTCCCTACGAGGAGTCGAACCTCGATCCCAGGCTTAGAAGGCCCGTGCTCGATCCATTGAGCTATAGGGACAAAGCATAGATATTATAGAGAAAAAAATCCTTCCGGTCAATTGTCTGATTCTTCCGCCTCTGGAGGCAAGGGAGCAGGTGCAAACGCATCCCGGTAGTTTTCAGGACTTGCCTGCTCAAAAGCCTGCCCCCTTTCTTGCCACACTCGCACAATATCCTCAAAAGGTTTGGTTTGAAAGGTATTTTGTGAGGGCCGGAACTCCAACTGGGCGCTCTCTAAAAGGAACACATAACGGTAAAACACCAAAGAAGATATACACAAGGCGATAACAAGCAGTACTAAAAACCCAAGAAAAGCGTTCTCCCCCATCCACCGAAGAAAAGCTAAAATTTTCTTGCTGTTAAAACGTTTGGGAAAACTAATCTTTCGCATATATTCTTGTATTAATGGAAAATCGCACCAACAACTGGCCTTCTGCCTTTGAAAAGTTAAGGCCTTTTAGCTCGAGCAAGTATGGGGAACTTTCGATCTTTTCTATAAACGCAAGGGCGCCAGGATATGTTCCTTCTCCCTCGAGATGCACATCCACGTATGTCCAGGGTTCTTCTGGTGTGGTTTGGGGGAGCCCCGGCGTTTTTTCGAGGGTTATGCCAAACTCTTCGGCGCTCCGGTCGAGAAAACGGAAAAACTCAATAGGCGAGCGCAAATCAAGGAAGACTCGTTCTAACTGGTCGAATGCGCTTTGCTCTCGCATAAACAGCCTCTCGAATTCTGCGAGGTGTTCTCTATCTTCTCCAAGCTGGACGAACTCCCTCCTTTGCTCTAACGCCCTTTCGTGGTCGTGCACTACTCCCCGGAATACCGGATACACCACAAAGGAAACGAACACGAAAGCCGCTCCCAGGAAAAGCGCTGCTGCCAACAATAAATTTCGCTTGGTATTCATTTTCATTGCACCGTAAACGTAAAGGAAAACGTAATATCGCGCTCGCTTGTCGAGTTTGAAAGCGGAAAGAAAAAGTTCGAAAATCGGGGATTCTGCTCCAAGGTCCCTCTGAACGCCTGCAAGTCTTCGCTTGTCGGGGCAAAACCTGCCAATGAAATTTTGCCGGGAGCGCCGGCGTTATACACAAAAGAAGTAAGATAGGCTTGAGGGGGCAGAGCGGCCGTAACTTCCTGTAGGGTTTCAGAAAGCAGAATTTGCTCTTTGTAAAATGCCGCCAGTTGGGCTACGCTCCGATTAAGATCTTTTACGTTCAGTTCCAAGGGATTCTCGCGATTGTATTCTTCCTGCTGGCGTTCTACCAAAATTTTTTGGGCGTCGATCTCGCCCGAAAGATAAATGCGAATCGACAGGAGCATCAAAGACAACGATACGAAAAACAGCAAAAGGAGCGCACCCAAGATAAGAACGAGGCGAAAATATTCCTCGTCTTTGAGCCGCTGTCTGTATTCTGGAGGAAGAAGGTTAATCATCGGAAACTTCTCTCTTCACGCCCCGCAGGCCCAGGCCCAAAGCCGTGCTATAGCGCAGGGAATCCTGGAACGGGAGAGCCGGCAACTCTTTTAAAGAAGCGGAAAGAATATTCACCCAGGGGTTTCCCACCGCGACTTCCACTTTTAAGAAACGCATAAGAAATTCGGGCAGCCCCCGCAGGTTGGCTCCGCCTCCGCAGAGCACGACTTTTTTAATCTTCTTTTGGGGGCGGTCTAAATGCTGGTGGGGAATATGGGTTTCGTAGTACGTTAAGTATTTTTGAATTTGTTTTACAAACTCTGTGGCCGAGGGCGCCATGGCCTGAAAAACTTCGTCGCCCAGTTTTTCTTCAATGGAATCCAAACCGTACATTCTTTTGAGCTCTTCTGCACGTTCTTCTTCTACTCCCAGCCTGGTTGCCACGGCCTGGGTAAACGTATTGGCAGAAACCGGGACGGAAGTGGTGAAACGCAAACTGTACCCTGAAAAAATGCTGAACTTCGTTCTTGCGTTTCCCACGTCCACAAGCAATACAGGCACGGGCGCAACCCCCTTTTCTATGACTGCCCTGCTCAAGGCAAGGGCGTCTATCTCAAGCGCCCGGGGAGTAAACCCCGCCTTCTCAAATGCCGAAATGTAAGAATCAACTATGGTGCGCGGAAGAGAAGCAATAAGCACGTCTAAATGGTCGACATGATTGTGCGAAGGGGGAATAACCGTAAAATCGAGGTACACAGTGTCCACCGGATAGGGTATGTAGTTTTCTGCCTGCAGGCGTATAGCGTTACCAAGTTCTTCTTTGCCCATAGGGGGAAATTGCACCACCTGAACAAACCCTTTTTCTTCGGGAAGGGAAGCTACCATGTAGTTTGTTTGGATTTTCTTCCCTTTTACCTCGGCAACCGCTTTTCGAATGACCTGGACAAGTTTCTCTTCTTTTCTAATTTCTCCCCCCTCGATAACTCCTTCGGGAATGCTTGCCTCGCCAAACGAAGAAAGCCTAAACCCTTTGCCGCGCTCCTCAAGACTCACAATCTTGAGCGACAAATCAGACAGATCTAAACCAAATGCTTTGGGATGAAGCGTAAGAAGTCCTGCCATTAGTACTTATTGTATCTTGTTATTCAATTTCTTTCCAACTTGTTACCACCCAGCCGCCCCCCGGCCCCGACGTAAACGCCGAGTTTGCCAATCCGCTCTCATAAGTAATCACCGCATTATTCAATAGGTGCATACGATATCCCACGACCTCCCGAAGACCTGCGTTATTGTCTACTTTAATGGTACCTGTGTTCGTATACAGAATGTCTGCTTTCGCATTGTTTTTGGACTCAATTGCCTGACTCGAGGTAGAAGTGGAAATATACATTAAATAACTCCCAGCCTGGCCCGAGCCTTTCGAGACGCTGTTGTTGTCCAGCAAAACAATATCATTTGAAATAATCATGCCGCTTGAAGTACCATAGCCAGGATTAAGTTGCACGACGGCGCCATTTTTTATGGTTACTTTGCCAACGACCCAAAGGGTGCCTGTAACCTCGAGGGTGGCATTGTTGTCCACGATCAGCTCCCCTGTTATTTTTTTGGGGCCAAGCGAAAGGTCAACTCCTGGTAACGTATCGGTAACCGTAATGTTTACCAAGGGAAAACCATCATCTGCATCTAACTTCCATGCATCAATTTGGCTATCGAGAATAGGCAAAGGAATTGGGGCAATTGGTAGTCCCGAACTTGTCGTCGAGCCGACTACCACACATGGGCCAGCGCTATTTGTATGAAGATCTCCCTCAATTCTCGTGCCGCTACCGCTATTTTGACAAATATCCACATATGCATCACCTCCAATGCCAACGGTTCCGATATCTACATTATCCAGTATTTTCCCTGGTCCAGCTATCTGTACGGTGCCGGTAATTCGGCTTCCGTTTTCCCCTATAACATTTCCATTGGAAAACACATTGCCGTTCACAATAGCGTTATTATCCATTTGAAGGCCGCCCTCGCCTATCTGCGCTCCATAGTTAAAACCTACCCCTGTAGAAGAAATCTCAAACACCGTTTGCACGGTGCGGAAACGGTTTGTAGCATCTCCTTCTGCGGTAACCGTTCTCGCGCCTCCTACAACGTCGGAAACGGTTATTACGATTGCTGGCCCGCTCCACAAGGAAATGGAGTTGGAACAAGGGGGAGATCCTGGTGGGTTGCATACGTTTTTCCCTGATTTCAATCTAATCAGAGCGTCTTCGACACCGGCTTCCGCGCCGTAATACGCCTGGGCAGACTGCACGGTATTTTGCGCAATGCGCTGTTGTACAACCACACTAAATCCCATGCTTACCAAAACGGCAAGCGTTACCATTAACACAATAATCGTAATGTATAACCCTACAAATCCTTTATTCATAAGCCCGTAACGAAACAACTGCTCTTGCTTGTATGGAAGCCGCAAACTCGGGATGGTTCCCCGGATTCTGGCGCTCAACGTCGAAAATAATGCTCAAGGAAGACACGCCTCCCGTTCGTACTTCCTGGAACTGCAAATTGGTAACATCCAGACTTTCCGACGTAAGCGCTATGGCGTTTTGGCCTTCGCGTTTTACGCACAGCCTGGTGCCGCAAAGAAAGAAATCAACGTACGTGGAAGTTTCGCCCAAAGGCACATTCTTTTTGGTTTCCAGAGAAAGCTGGGTTAGGCTGGTCGTTGGGGTGTACAAGCTTTCCGCCTCCCTGATTTCTTTTTCCATTTCGTCTATGGCGTTTCTGGCGGCTTCCGCCACCTGGTGCAATACGGCGGTCTTCGTATTTGATTGCACCATCCAAAGTAAAAAGCCTATCAGCGCCGTTACCACAATCATCAAAATGCCCGTATATACCACCACCTCCAGTATAGTAAACCCTTTTGTATTTCTCATAATTATTTCCAGTTGGTAAGATAAGAAGCAATCTCAACCGTATGTGTTCTGCCGCGTTCCTGCCATGAAACGCGCACCAAAATTGCAAGGGTGTCGGGGTCCTGCGTACCGCTTGGAACGATATCGTCGTTGGCGTCGCGATGCGCAAATTCCATAATAATTTCCCTGGTAAAAATCCCTACGGTTTCCGCCCCCGAAACAAGCTTCCACTGGGGTGGGGAGTCGGTTGATTTTTCAAGGTGGAACGGATTCAGGGCAAAGTTTACGTATTCAAAACCATCATATTGGTTTAAGGGGTCGTCTTGATCCCACGGCACTCCGTCGCGATAATTCCGCAGCGCTTCCATGGCTTCTTGCGCGAGAAACACTGCCTCTTGCGTTTGCCTTGCAATGCCAGAGCTTACCAAAGAAAGCGCGACCAATCCCAAAATGGCTGCCAAAGAGCCCCCAATAATCGCAACCACAACTATCAGTTCCACAACCGATCCTCCTTTGTTATTGGATGTCATAGGGAAGAATAACACTGGTTGATTCTGTTCCTGAAATAACAATGTCGCCCGCCGCGTCGTACTCAATGAGCTTGTTGGGCGCGGGCAAGTCTCCGCTAATGGTAATAAGCAACGGCTTGGTATGAATAGGGTCGCTTGCGCGGTGAATGGAAAATTCTGTAACGCCAAAGTCATTCAGCTTGTGCGTGTGGATCTTTACATGCTGCTTTTCTAGGTACACGTCAATATCGTCTTCCCATACAATTTGGCCGCCGCTCAAGGAACTAGCAATTACAATGTCGTGGGTAATATCCGGATCGGGCGGCGAAGAAAACCTAAGCGTAATAGTTTCCGTTAGGGTATCGATAACGCGGGGGCCATACTCAATATGCACATGGCGGGTATCGCAGACACGGCCGCCCGGGGGCGTATCGGAGGTACAGTTGCCGTCATCTCCAGGAGAAATACTGCTGCCGATTTCCACGTTGCCCGAACTTTCCACAAACACGGTTCTCACTTTCGCAGGATCAGAAGCTACCCGAACCGTCACGCTGCCAGCCTGGTTTGTGGCTCCGGTCAAACGCTCGAACACCACTTCCTGCCCTCCTGCAAAATCAATAACAGAAAACTCGAGTTTGTCTGAAATCTCGTACACTTCGTCTTCTGGGGCATTACGGCTGGCGTAGTCGGTGTTTGTTTGGAAAAGTACGTACTGGTGGGGGCTGGCGATATTGTCAAAGTACACTCCGTGCTTCGTGTCGCCCTGGGAAGCCAGTGTTCTGTTCTGCGCCAGGCGCAAAATACTCGCAACCTCTTCTGCAGTGGTTGTCACGCGGCTTTCTTCGCGGAAAATGCTGAATACCGGCAACGACATTGCTACCAAGAGTCCAAGAATAGCCACCACCACTAAAATTTCAGCTAGCGTAAAGCCTCTCATATTGTTACTGTATGGCTCCGAGCATCGAATACATGGGCTGAATCATGGAAACCGCGAAAAAACCTACTGCGGCCCCAATGATAAGCATTAATATGGGTTCGATAATCGAAGTCAAGTTTTTGGTTACTTGCGTGACTTCTTCTTCGTAAAACTCCGCAAGTTTTGCCAAGATACTTCCTGTCTCTCCGGTTTCTTCTCCCACTTCCACCATTTGAATGACAATAACAGGATACAGACTACGGTACTCCCGTAACACTTCAGACAGCCTCGATCCCTTCCCCACCCTGACAGCCGCCTCTTTCAGGGAATCTTCAAAGAAGCTGTTCCCCACCACTTTCGAGGTAATTTCGAGCCCCCGCACCAAAGGCACGCCAGCTTCAATAAGCGAACTTATGGTGCGGGTCATTAACGCCGCGTTGAACTTTCGTACAATGCCAGAGAATACGGGAGCATGCAAAAGCATCTGGCCAAACAGGCGCTTGCCCGTGCCAGTTTGAATAAAACGAAAGAGCAGCACCAGCAAAACGAGCACTATCGGAAATACGATAAACCAATACGAAGCAAGAAAACGGCTTAGCCCAATTACTACTCTGGTGGTAAGGGGGAGTTCTGCGCCAAGTTCTTCGAATGTTTCTGCCAGTTTTGGAATAACCGCTATTAACATTAATACCCCAATGCCTATCATGGCGGTTATCACAACGGAAGGATACAACAAAGCTCCCATAATTTTTGACTTCAACTCGTGTTGGCGCTCTAACTGAACCGTGAGCTGGGATAACACATTCTCTAAAGTTCCCGACTCTTCGCCCACTTTTACCATGTTGGTGAAGAGTTCGGAGAACACATGGGGGTAGGCTTCCATAGATAAAGAGAGTGTTTGCCCTTCCACCACCCGTTTTTTCACATCAATAATAACCCGCCGAAATTTTGAACTTTCTGTTTGTTCGGCCAACACGTCGAGGCCTTTGGGCAAAGGAATCCCGGCCGCCACCATTACCTGAAGATTTCGGGTAAACATCAGTTTCTCCATGAGTGAAACCCGTTGCAAAAACGAAAACGCCTCTTTTAGTGTGGGGAGTTCGAGTTTCCCTTTTTCCCCTGCTTTTACGGTCGTGAGAATATGCCCTTTTTCGTAAAGGATTCTTCCCAGGTCTCGCTCTGATTCTGCTGTTTCCGTACCCGTAACTTTTTGTCCCTCTGCGGTAATTGCTGTGTAGGTAAATTGGGGCATAGAATAATTATTCCATAATAACGCGCAACACCTCTTCTAAGGTTGTGAGGCCTTGCGCCGCTTTTACAAAACCGTCTTCCACCATGGTCAACATGCCTTCCGACTGCGCCTGGTGGGCGATTTTGTCTGACGTGGCATTTTGCACAATGAGTTCCTTAATAGATTCGGTAACCGGCAACGCTTCGTAAATCCCGAGGCGCCCCGAATAGCCGTCGGGGAAGTCTGCCGTGGGTTTTGGCTTGAAAAAATCGATGTCTCGGAGCGTTTGTTTGGGTTTGATGATTTTCTCTGCAACCAGGGCTTCGAGAACCCGTTCCAAATTGCAATACCTGGCAAGTTCCTCGAGATCCTTTTCTGAAAGCTGATATGCTTCTTTCTCTTCGCAGAGCTTTCGCACCAAACGCTGGGCAACCACAAGGTTCAGTGTGGAAGAAATTAAAAAGGGTTCAACCCCCATATCGATCAAACGGGGAATGCTTCCTGCCGCGTTCGTAGTATGGAGCGTAGAAAGCACCAAATGCCCGGTGAGCGCCGCGTTAATGGCCAGGTTTGCGGTTTCCTGGTCGCGAATTTCCCCTACCATTAACACGTCGGGGTCCTGGCGCAACAAAGACCGTAAACCGGAAGCAAAGGTCAGGCCCACCTTGGGATTTATCTGGGTTTGGTTCACGCGCGGCATGCGATATTCAATAGGATCTTCTACGGTGGAAATATTTACCTCCGGCGTATTTAAAATTTCCATGGAAGTATACAACGTGGTGGTTTTTCCGGATCCCGTAGGCCCGGTAACCAAAAGCATGCCCACCGGCCTCTTAAGGTTTCGCTGCACCAGCTCTAAGGCTTCACCGCGAAAGCCAAGCTCTCCCAAGGAAAAGGCTTTAGATCCCTCGGCAAGCAAACGCATTACCACTTTTTCTCCGTCGAACACGGGCAGCACCGAAACACGCGCTGAATATTTATACTCATCGGTTTCTATTTTAAAACGGCCGTCCTGGGGCAAACGGTGCTCGTCTAACTTTAAGTTCGAAAGCACTTTAATGCGAGCGACAATTCCGGCTGCGGCCTGCCTGGGTAGCACCATGGCGTCGCGCAACACGCCGTCGATCCGGTAGCGCACCACCACTTCTTTTTCGGTAGGCTCAATATGAATGTCGGAGGCCCGCTGCAATATGGCATGTTTTAAAAGCGTGTCCACTATGCGGATAACCGGCAGCTCCTCTGCAACCCGCTCTAACTCCTTGCCTTCGGCTTCCTGGCCTCCTCCTTGCTCTTTGAGCGCTTTAATGCCGGTTACCTCTTTTTGAATAATATCGCCAAACTCCGCCTGAAGGGTTTTCGTGTACTGGCGCAATACATACTTTATGCTCTCTGGCGTAGTAAGGCGCGGGAGAATTTTCAAATTCGACTTCTTTTTAATAAAGTCGATGGTTCCCAGGTCGTCGGGATCTAGCATGGCAACTTCCAGTTCTGAATCCTTTTTGCGAAAAGCCACAATATTGTGGGATTTTGCTATGGCTTCCGGAATAATCTTCAGTACTTCAGGATCAATCTTTTCATCCGTAAGGCTTACAAAAGGAATGCCAAGAATATACCCTTCGGTTTTCATCAACTCCTCTTCCGACAAAAAACCCTCTGCCAGCAGCACGTCTGCCAAAGGTTTTGTTGTTTTCTTTGATTTCTTTACCGCTTCCTCGAAATCTTTTTCTTTTACCAGCCCCGCGTCCACGAGAAAAGCTTTTAGTTGTCCCGGCTCAACATTCATGAACAATTGGGTGTTCCCTACTCCTCGATTGCTTTTTTCATCATATCTACAACCTCTTTTAAGTCGTAGTTCGACTTCACCAGGTAGGTGCGCGCTCCCAGATCAATCGCTTTCTGGATGTCTTCCATTTGCTCCAAATTGGTGAGCACAATAACAGGGATTCTTTTCGTTTCCTCGTCTGCTTTTAACGCCTTGAGTACTTCAAAACCATCCATCTTGGGCAGTATTAAGTCTAGCAGGATAAGATCGGGTTTCTTTTCTTTTGCCAGCCGCAGTCCGATTTCCCCGTCTAAAGCCGATATAATCTCATAGTCTTCGCGCGCGAGCACGTCGGTAAAGGTTTTGTGAATGGCTGCTTCGTCTTCGATAAACAATATGCGTTTCATGTGTTTGTTAGTTACTTTTTAAAAGGGAGGGTGAACCAGAACGTCGACCCTTTGTTCTCCTCTGATGCAAATCCAATTTCGCCTCCGGCCTTTTCCAAAAGCGACTTTACAATGAACAATCCGAGCCCCGACCCTTCTGTTTGCCGCCTTACTGCGTTTGTCGAACGGAAAAACTTTTGGAAAATGTACTTTTGATCTTGCCGCGGAATTCCCACGCCGTTGTCCCGTACCTCCACGCGCAAGCGGTCGCCCGCGCCGCGATACGCAATAACAATTTGCGCCTTCCTGTCTCCGTTTGGGATCGGCTCGTGGTCTCGCCAGGCATATCTGATGGCGTTGTCCACCAGGTTGCCCAGAATGTGCCGCACCAAAGAAGGATCGTTGTAAAGCTTTGGGACGCGCTCTCCTTCTACTTTCACCTGGATGTTCGAGGCCTGAATTGCAGACTGGAATTCAGCCAGCATCTGTTCCACCAGCTCTGCAAAGTCAAATTCCTTTTCCTGGAAGGGGAGCGTGCCCTGTTCGGCCCTCGATACGGTAAGCAGGTCGTTCACCATTTCATGCATCCTGTTCACGTTATCTTTTAAAATGTGAAAATATCCCTCTTCCTGCTGGGTGTGCTGGGTGGTTTCGGTCATTAAAAAGTCCAAACCCCACTTTAAGTTCGTAAGAGGAGAACGCAACTGATGGGACACAATGCCGATAAATTCGGTTTTCAGGCGGTTGGCTTCGGCCAGCTGTTCAAAGCTGCGGGTGATAATAAACGCCATAGCAAACAGCACGCCCGTTAACGAAAGAATAAATAAAAGGGTAATTTCCGGATCCCGAATATACCGGTTTCCCAGAATGAAAGAGAATACTACCGAAAGAATAATAAGCAGCCCCATAACAGTAAAAAGAAACTGGGGACATTGCCACAAAGAAGTGTTGTATCTCCTGCACTCTTCCGCTATGCTTAACTTCCGTAAAAACTCTCCAAACGTCATTGAGAAATTATACCACAGATTGAAAAAACTCCGCAAAAATGCTAGAGTATAATCCACAGCACGGGGTATAGTGCAACGGTAGCACGCGTCCTTTGGGAGGATGTAGTCCCAGTTCGAATCTGGGTACCCCGACACAACTCAGCATTTGCGGGTGTAGCACAATGGTAGTGCTCCTGGTTTCCAACCAGACTACGTGGGTTCGATTCCCATCACCCGCTCCAGCAAACCAAAACGAGGCATAATTATATGTCCCGTTTTTGTTTTGACTTTTGCAAAGCTTTTAGGCATACTGACAACAACACCGTATGACAGGAGGACCAGTATGATTGCTTTCAGGAATGTTTTCCCCCAAAAACCACTGCTCGTTACCATGCTTGCAGGCAACGAAAACCTAATCGTACATAACGCGCACATTGCACGCGACGTAGGAGTAAGTGGGGTATTTATCGTTGGCCATAACGATGTTTCTGTAGAGGACCTACAGGGCTGTTACCTAGCAGTACAAAGGGCTTGCCCTAACTGGTGGGTAGGAATCAAGTATCCTAAACTCGACAACGAACAGGCTATCCAACAGGCGGCAGCAGACGCCGTGTCCGGCGTCTGGCTAAACTGCAACATCAATGTGATAGCAGAGCAGCCAGATGCGCAAATCAAGCAATTGCGCGCCTGGCAAAAACAATATGGGGCAAAAGATACTTTGCTTTTTGGCGAGCTCCAGGAACCCGTGTGGCTTCCTGGTGTTGCTGCATATTTCGCTGCCCGGCATGTTGATGTTGTCCTAACCAAAGAGAAGGATAGAATTGTTGTAGGCATCAACGAATTCGGGCTCATGAAACGGGTACTCGATGGACGCCCACTCGGCGTGATTACCCACACGCCGGAGAATGTCCTACCATACGCCGACTGTGTGATTGTGCCAGTTTTGGCAAAACGGCCCTTTGTAAAACTGCCTCCTTATCGCATCCACCAACTCGCTCAAGCCCTAGCCGGCTAGACCCCCAGCACCTTACTACAAAGCCCAAGCCACGCCCAATCTGCGTGGTTTTCTATTTGCATGCAAATTGTACCCAAAAAAGAAAACCACTGCTTTGCAGTGGTGGTGCTTACCCTGGTGGGCTGAAGATGGGACGAAGTTCTAAGTAGGTACAAACTCACACCTCGCCCTCTCCCGCAACTCTCTTTTTCCCCTATAGACATACGAAGTCGTCTAAGTAATTCACCAATTTCCTGCCATGACAATAAACTGGTGTATGTTATCCACATAACACTCGTAGCGAGAGGTTGACCCCGTTAGAGACCGCGAGGGCTCGCAGTACCTCTGTCTCTAACGGGGTTGACGCCTCTGCCCCAATTGTTACCATAAGCATATATGATACACAAAATTTCTCTTCCCCTCGCGGGCGCAGTTTTGCTATTTTTGGTCGCAGTTGTTTTTGCTTTCTATAGCTTCGCTGCCTTTCAAAAAGAGGGTGAAATACCCTCGCTCTTTGGCATTCCTCTTATTCGCCCAAGCCTGGCACAAAGCGGGAGCCCAGGGCTCCCCGACTCTCAAGCTGGCCTAAGCTCTTATGTGCAGCGCGACCCCAGCCTTATTGATTTTGCCACAATTAGCCCTATCTTCGACGAAACAATCCAAAACGGCGACAACTACATTATCGGCGCCTTCAACATTTCCCGCACCGAAATAGGGGGTACGCCTGCGCCAATATCAATCCACGTTCGCGTGTACGTGGATAAAGACGGCTTTATCATAGCCTACCTTACCAAAGATAAACTTGCTGCCGATATGTTTCGCTGGCATCTTTTGGATCCTATAATTAACCCTCTAGATACTGTGCTTAGTGATGCGCTTGTAGCGGTAACTACTACCGTTGGCGCTCCTGCCCCTACCGACGCCTCGTGGTATCACTGGAACTATCCTTCGGCCACGCATTTTTCGGCGGCAGCAAAAAGAGGTGTGGGTAACATGTACATGACGATTCCTGCAGGAGCCGTATTTTCCGAAAATCCCTCTTACTCCTGGAACGGCAATAAACAATCGGGTTCTAGCAGTACAAGTGGGACTCTCACTCTTCATTCAATCGATGGCACTCAAACACAACTCGAACCTCCTCTTGGGAATAATCGATTTAACATCCAAAACCTTCCTTCGATCGACCCGGGACCACGATATACCTTCGAGATTCAGAATGGTGTAGGGGGAGTTGCCGCCAATCATTTCCTTGGAGTAGCCGTGGTATATCAAATCCCTTAACTTGCAAGTCCAATGCGCTTGTTTTTCGTTTTATTCTCGGCTGCGGTTAGTCTTGTAATTTTCCCTTCGAGCCTAACAAACGCCCAGGCTGTTGCTGTTTTTGAAGATGCAGACGCATCTGTTGAAACTTCGGTTCTCGCGGCCTCTATTAGCCCTGTCGAAAGCGTATTTGCATCTTTTGGCAATGGCATTGGCGTACAGTCACTCCTCATACAGCCCACAATCTCTCCCCGGGAAAACGACAATGTTTCCTGGGGAAATGCCGATGCGACGCTTCAGGCTACTACCGCACCGCCCATTTTTCCTCCTGCCGTAAACTTCGAAGAACTCCTCGCTGAAAAGTTCAAACCAATTTTGTATTTTCACGAAGAAGAGCGCTTCCGCCCCCAGGAAATCCAAGTCGTCTTGGACACGGCAGATATTGTTAATACAGAAAATCACATAGTCGAAGAGACGAGCCCACTTGCCCCTACCGACTTAAGCTCTCGTACCGAAAGCCACTACAAACTCAATCTGGACGGTAACACGTTTATCGAACACATTCCGTTTACTGATATCCCTTATAAAAACACTGCTTATGCTCACATTCTTGAAGATGAAGGCCACATTGTCCTGCAATATTGGTTTTTCTACTACTACAATAGTTGGGAAGGAGGCCCTGATCACGAAGGAGACTGGGAATTTATCCAGTTAATATTCGAACAGAATAAATCTATCGAAGAGGTCGTTAAACAAAGTATTTGGCCTGAAAGATCGGCTTACTCTGCCCACCTTGGTGGCTATCGAAGTAATTGGGACAATGTAGAAAAAGAAAACGACAGACCAGTAGTTTATGTTGCAGAGGGATCTCATGCAAATCATTTCCAACGAGGCGTATGTGATGTAACTATTCCGACAGGAATTGGGAGCGATCGCGGAACTTCTGCCAAGAAACTAGGAACCCTTGACCTCAGAATCGTTATCGATAGCATTCTTGGAGGACCTTCGATCAGCACAACGCCACAGAAATGGCTTTTGTTCGGTGGAAGATGGGGCGAAGATGATGTTCCGTTCGTAAAAGAAAGTCCAAGAGGACCACTTCAACAACCAGAAAGATGGCCTACCCCTATTTCTTGGACTAACTTAAACACAATAACTTGGGACGACTTCTATAACGATAGCTGTGATGGGGACTTTGATGGAATTTGGAACAACGTCGATACACAACCAAATGATCCTTCCAATGACTTTGATGCTCCCGGACCACTCGGCAGAAATACCTCTGGTACCATTACAAATAGAGGGGATCGCGACATTAAAATTAGAGATGCTGCAGTTGGAGGCGCACATATTACTGCGGATTTCGGCAGCGAACGCGCAACCATCAAATTCGATACACTTAAATGTATCACCTTAGGAACTCTCCCGGTTATTGGGCCCTTCCTTTCTATACCAAAATTCGTTCCATTCATCGGAACAACTACCTGTGGGAGTATGGAAGTTGCAGCAGAAGAGGGAAGCGCCGAGCTCCAAATAACGGTAGGAACTCTCGAGGTTGTAGGAACAGTAAGCGCTGGACAAATTTTGAAATATGACGTTGTTGATGATCAACTTGTTATAGAAACCTCTGGTGAAGGGGAAATTCCTCTTGTAATCAACGGTAAATCTACAATAGTTCAAGCAGGAGATATATTCTCTGTACACGAAGTACAAATTGATATTAAGCCTGGTTCCGACACCAATCCTATGAACTGCGAAGCTAAAGGGAATGGTGTAATCCCTGTAGCCATCTTAACTACAGATGCTTTCGACGCTACAACCGTAGACCATACCACTGTACTTTTTGAGGGCGCGAGTGAAACGCACAAAAGTGGGAAGAACAAGGCAATGACGCGGCATGAAGAAGACGTGGACAAAGATGGCGATGTTGATTTGGTGTCTCATTTCCGCCAAAATGAAACGACCCTCACTTGTGAATCAACGGAAGCCACCCTCTTTGGTAAAACTTTCTCTGGTAACATCTTTGTTGGCACAGATTCAATTGACAGTAAGGATAAGTAAGATAAACTATAGGAATATGAGATATACGAATCCGTTCTTTATTCTTATTGTCGAACTTGCAGTTTTATGGTTCGTTTCGTATTTTATTGCGGCCAACTGGGCAATCCCTGCGTTAAACGAGAGCGGTGATACGGTACTTTTCGTTGGAATTACCTTTGTACAAATTTTTATACTAAATGTCACATCTTACCTTATACTTCGGTTTATCTATTCAAAGACAAAAGGATTAACCCCTTCGAAATATCATCCCAGAAGAATTGCACTCTTTATTCTTGCCGCATTCCTACCTGTCCTTCTAGCAGCCTTAGCTTTCTTATATGTTTATTCGACTCCTGAGCTAGTAATCACCATTGGGAACGTTAAGGCGGCACCATTTCTTTTACTGTTGCCACTACCTCTTTTTGTCCTCCATCTCGGCGTTGCAAAACTCCTCGCAAATAGGAAATAGAATTCTCCAAAGCCTGTGCTGTTTGAAGCTTAACTTCAAACAGTGGTTTCCCATTGACATTAACCTTGGGTGCGCGTACTATAGTGTATTCGTACCTTTAGGTGAACGCCATGGCTGGATTGCAAACATTAGTAGGAAGTTCTGTTGCTATTATACGGCGAATCGAGGGAGAAATAGCCGACGCCTACATCGCTACCCTGCAAGGCGTAGATGAAAACCGAAACGTATCTGCGACGAATGTTTTCGACCAGAAAACAGAAAAGTCTTTAATTTCGGGGACCTTCTATCTTGGATTCGACCCCCCATTCAGCACTATCGAGATCATGAGACTTCACCCACCACACCCCAGAGCATGGTGGCCGAGGAGAAAAGGAGCGGGCTATCATTTTTGAACCCGCTGTTTTTATTGACATTTTACCGAGCTCTGCTACAAAGAAGTTGCCGGGAGGATTCCGTTTTTGCTTTAAGCGCACAGAGCTTGTACGGAATTCTCCTGGCATGACTACGAATTTCTCTCTCCGGGGGCCCTGAACTCCGGAGTTGCACCTCTCGTCGGGCAGCCTCGTGCCTTGCACCACACGAGGCTGCCTAGCACTTTTTTTTCGCTTAAGCCCGCAACTTTCATCGCGGGCTGTTTTATTTGAGACACTCATGCGACAGCCGCGGCAGGCTGGCGTTTAAGCAAGAAGGTCAAAATGGGTGGAGTAAGAAGCGTGGTAAGAATTACCATGATAACTATAACCGAAAACACGTCTGGGGAAACTACACCAAGGGAAGCTCCAATGGTGGCAAAGATTAAGCCCACTTCTCCCCGGGGAATCATGCCAAAACCTACCAGCAGGCGGTCGCCCCGGCCTGCTGCAAGTCCTGAAACAATTTTTCCCACAAAGGCTACTGCGGTAATTCCCAATGCCACCAGTAAAATTTGAGGTTTAAACAGCGTTGTTAAATCTACCGACATTCCTGTAACAATAAAGAAAACAGGCACAAGGAAAAACGCCACTGGTTCAATTAAGTCCTCTACGCTTCGCTCTTCTTTAAAAAACCGGAAATGCACGGGATCCAGTACCAGGCCGGCGGCAAAAGCTCCTACAATAGGGGCCAAACCAAACTGGGCTTGCGCCAAGTAAGCAAACACCAGGCCAAAGCTCAAGGCAAGGGCAAATTTCATGCCAACACCCGTATTAATTTTGGAAAGCATTTTGCCAAGGAAAGGAGCTGCAAAATGCCCCACCACAATGGCGCCCACCAAAAAGAAAATTGCTTTTGCCACAATCAAGCTTATCACGCCAAGGCTTACGGCGCCTGCCGTTACTAAGGCTGAAACCACGGCCAAAATGATGAGGCCTATGACGTCGTCGATGACGGCGGCTCCAAGAACAATTTGGGCCGAGGAAATATGCAGCTTGCCTAGGTCCTGGAATACGCGGGCCGTGATCCCCACCGAGGTTGCGGTAAGCGCCGCTCCCAAGAAAAGATAGGCGTTTTGTTCGAGGCCGGGCAAAAGCCATGGCCCTACCACATAGGTTCCCAAAACAAAGGGAACTACTACGCCAATGGTTGCCACCAGAAACGCCCGCACGCCCACTTTGCGCATTTTTGCAATATTTGACTCCAAACCAATTTGGAATAGCAATATGACCACGCCAAGCTCTGCCAGAAACGCAATAATGGAGTCGTGCTTTATGGGCTCAAACACATTGATGCCCAAGAGAACCAGGTTTCCAAGGATAACACCCATTACCAGCTCGCCCAATACCGAAGGCTGGCCGAATTTTTCTACTAAACTTGCAAGTTTCGCGGCAAGCAAGATAACGGCAATCCACAGAAAGGTGGTAACGCCTGCTCCATGTTGTATTGCTTCTTCCATGTCGAAAAAAATTCTACCACAACAAAAAACGCCTTGCAACAGGCGCTTTTTGCACAGACTATCGACCGCTACCTCGCATACTCAACGAAACGGTTTTCGCGCACAAGGGTTACCTTAATTTCGCCGGGGTAGTGAAGCTCTTCTTCAATGCGGTTTGCAATGTCGCGGGCGAGTTTTTGAGCGCCTGTGTCGTCGATATCCTCTGGATGCACAAATACGCGAATTTCTCTTCCCGCCTGAATGGCATATACCTTTTCCACTCCTTCAAAACTGTTTGCCAGGCTTTCCAACTCGCCAATGCGCTTTAAGTAGTTTTCGAGCGTATCTTTTCTGGCGCCCGGCCTCGAGGCTGAAATGGCGTCGGCTGCCTGCACCAAAATGGACTCGATAGATTCATACGGGTAATCTTCGTGGTGCGACTTCATTGCCGTGATTACCTCTTTTTCCGCACCGAATTTTTCCAGCACCCGCATGCCAATTTCCACGTGCGAGCCTTCTACCTGGTGGTCTAAGGCTTTTCCAATGTCGTGGAAAAGGCCGGCTTTTTTGGCAACGGTTACATCAGCCCCTACTTCGGCAGCCAGAGCGCTGGCCAAATACGCCACTTCAATGGAGTGAAGCAGCACATTTTGCCCGTAGCTGGTGCGAAACTTAAGGCGGCCCAACAGCTGAATAAGTTTGGGGTCTAACCCCACAATCCCAAGGTCGTAGGCCGCAGCTTCTCCGGCTTCCTTCACTTGCCCGTCGATTTCAGCCTGCACTTTTGCCACTTCTTCTTCCACGCGGGCAGGATGAATTCTGCCGTCTTTGATTAAACGCTCCAAAGCCACCTTGGCAATGTGGCGGCGCAACGGGTCGAACCCCGAAATCACCACGGCTTCGGGCGTTTCGTCTACCACGATTTCCACGCCAGCCAGCCTTTCCAACGAACGAATGTTCCTTCCTTCTTTTCCAATAATCTTGCCTTTCAGGTCTTCTGAAGGCAGTACCACGGTGGTGGTGGTAATTTCCTGGGTTTGAGACACGGCGGTTTTTTGAATGGCGTAAGCCACAATTTCTTTGGCCCTGCGCTCAAAACGCTCCTGGCCTTCCGATTCCAACTTGCGTATCCGCCCCACAATGTCTTGTTCGTATTCTTTTTCGACGCGATCGAAAATCTGCTTTTTTGCGTCTTCTCTCGAGAGCCCGGCAACGCTTTCCAGTTTCTTGCTTACCTCTTCTTGCGCCGTTTCGAGGTCCTTTTCGACGCTCTGGAGCTTTTCTACTTTTTTACGGAATGTGTCTTCTTTTTCCTCAAAGTCAGAAATACGCTTGGTGAGCGTTTCTTCTCTTTGTAAAAACACTTGTTCTGTTTTGAGAAATCCGCGCCTGCGCTGTTCTTCTTCTGATTTCGCCCCCTCGGCGACTTCTTTTGCTTTTTGTTCGGCGGCGACTATAATCTGATCCGCCTGTTCCTTTGCTTCGTTAACTTTTTGCTGGAGCTTTTGCTCTACCGTCCCCGCTCTTCTCTTGGCAATGGACTGTCGGGCATAGTACCCAACAATAACGCCTGTCGCAAGCGAAATCACGCCTGCCACAAGCAGGATTAATTGCTCTGTCATATATTCGATTTATCAGTTGACTTGTCATTTCTCTAGTATAGAGAATACCAGATTTCGTTCCGCCTGTCAAAAACCACTCTTATTTTTCCCTGATGACCTTGTCGATAAGGCCGTATTCGGTGGCTTCGTCTGCGGTGAGGTAAAAGTCGCGGTCGGTGTCTTTCTCCACTTTTTCGTAGGACTGCCCTGTGTGTGAAGCCAAAATTTTGTTTAAGCGCTCCTTAATTTTTACGATCTGCTTTGCGGTAATTTCAATTTCCACTGCCTGGCCCGTAGCTCCGCCCAAGGGCTGATGCATCATGATTTGGGCATTCGGCAGGGCAAAGCGCTTGCCTTTCTCGCCTGCAGCCAAAAGCACCGCCCCCATGGAAGCTGCCATGCCCACGCACACCGTGGAAATGGGGCATTTTACAAACTGCATGGTATCGTAAATGGCAAGGCCTGAAGTAACCAGGCCGCCTGGCGTATTAATATACAACTGAATGTCTTTTTTGGGATCTTTGGAAGCCAAAAACAGCATTTGCGCGATTACCGAGTTTGCAACCATGTCGTTAATGGGGGCACCCAGGAAAATGATGCGCTCTTTCAGAAGCCTGGAGTAAATATCGTAGGCTCGCTCTCCGTATTGGCTTTTTTCTATTACTGTAGGGATCAAGTTCATACGTTTGGTGACGCAAACTGTTCTAAAAATTGTAATGTTTTTTCGTGGCGTATCACGCCTTCCGTATATTCCTTTAATCTGACGGGGTCAATCTCTTTTTGCGCTTTTTTCGCAGAAGCATAATGGTTAAGAATTTGATTGGCCTCTTGCTCAACCTCTTCTTTGGTTGGCTCGATACCTTCTTTCTTTGCCACCTCGCGCAGTACGAGAAATCGCTTTACCCGCTGTTCCGCCTCTTTGGCGAAAGAGTCGAGCAGCTCTTGCTCTGATTTGCCGGATTTTTGCAGGTATTCTGCAAACTCCATTTGCATGACTTCGGCAACCCCGCGCTTCACGTTGTCGAGCAACACTGCCTTTTCCCGCTCCACGAGAACTTCCGGCACGGCGACCTGTGACTTTTCGGCGATCTTCTCAACAATTTCCTGCCTTAACCGCTCTGTCTCTTTCATTTCCTTTTCCTGCTGCAAACCTTCTTTTACGCCTTCCCGCAACGCGGCCAGATTAGCAAAGTTACCCAGAGACTGCGCAAACTCATCGGAAAGCTCGAGAGTGGAGCTGTCTTGCGCTTTTCTGCTTTGCTGCAACCAGGTGAGCGCTTCGTCTATTTCCTTTTCTTCCACCTGCACCTGCTTTCTCGCAACCTGGCCTGCGGATTCCTTGTAATCAGGGAGCTGCACCTCGGGCACCACTGCAACCTTCACGCGAAATTCAAACGGGTTGTTTGCAGCAATCTTTCGAATTTCCACTGTTGGATCTCCAATAACAGGCAGATTCTGTTCTTGCACAATAGTGCGATAGGTTTCAGAAATCGCCTGTCTGGCCATTTCTTCGAGCACGTTGGTTTCCGCGAGCTCTCTTGCGGCAATTGCTGCAGGCACATGCCCCGGGCGAAACCCTTCTACCCGAAGGCTTTGCGCGAGTTCTGCCACTGCTTTTGGCCGGTAGGCTTCGAACTCCTCTGTTGCAAGTTCCACGTCAATCTCGATTTGCGATTTTCCAAGATCTTTCTGCGAGTACTTCATAGATTATTCCTCCTTCGCCGGGGTTTCAGAGGACACCTCCTCTTTGGCATCGCTTTCTTCCTCGTCTGCTTCTTCACTCGCACCCGTTTGTCTTCCTTCTGGCGTGCGCACATCGATTTTCCAGCCGGTAAGTTTTGCAGCCAGGCGTACGTTCTGTCCGTCGCGGCCAATGGCCAAAGAAAGCTGGTCTTCTGCAACAATGGCAATGGCACGGTTTTTGGGCTGAACTTCCACCTCCAACACCTTTGCGGGAGAAAGCGCATTGGCAATGTAAAACTCGGGGTCTTCGGCCCATTCGATAATGTCGATTTTCTCGCCTCCCAATTCGTTGATCACCGCGGAAACCCTTGTCCCCCGTTGCCCTACCATGGAACCTACCGGATCCACACCGTCTTCATGGGAAGCTACCGCTATCTTGCTGCGAGAACCAGCCTCTCTTGTAATGCCTTTAATTTCCACGGTTCCTGCCGCAATTTCAGGTACTTCGAGTTCGAAAAGCTTGGAGATAAACTTGGGGTACGCCCGCGAAAGAAAAATCATGGGCCCTTTTGGAGAATCTTCTACACGCAAAAGGTAAAACTTTAAACGCTGGCCCAGGCGATAAAATTCTCCCGGCACCTGCTCTTCTGCAGGGAGAACGCCGAGCGTTTTTCCCAAATCCACGAACACGATTCTTCCTTCTACGCGCTGCACAATGCCCGAAACCAGCTCTTCTTCTTTCGACTGGAATTCTTCGAGCACCGAGTCTCGCTCTGCTTCGCGGATTTTCTGCAGAATTACCTGTTTTGCCGTTTGCGCGGCGATTCTTCCGTATTCGGTTTTTGTTTCCAACGCGAGTTCAATTTCGTCGCCAACTTTCGCTCCCTTTTGTATTTTCTTGGCTTCGTCCAACATAATATGGCGCTCTGGGTTAAACCTGACTTTCTTTTCTCCTTCGGCCTCTTCCTCTTTTGCGGGAGCTTCCGAAGACGCGTCTTCCTCGCCGCTTTTCATTGCCTCTAATTCCTCTTCTGAATAAATCATGTCTTGGTCAACCACTTCTTTGAGTTGCCAAAACTCAATATTGCCCGTTTGGATATTAAGAGATGCCTTGATATTCTGGCCTCGCTTGCCGAATTCTTTTTTGTACGCGGCAGCAATGGCCTGCTCTACAGTTTCAATAACGCGGTCTTTGGAAAGCCCTTTTTCTTCGGCGATACTTTCCAAAAGCAATGCGAAATTTTTAAAGTCTATCATGGTTGTTTACAAAACAATGCCCGCCAAGCGGACACCATTCTCATTTCAATAGTGCTATTGTATCACAAGCTCTTTGGCATGTCAAGCTGGTGCGGAAGCATGGAGTAGCTTGACGGCAAGATCAAAAATTAATTTATGGTTTACATCATCCGCGTTCTGGATTTTTTCCATAACGTACAGCTATTTCCGAATCCTTGAAAAGTTGGAAAACTTGCTTTGTGAATTCAAAATCTGCGGGCTCGTCGGGGCGCTCGGGATTATTGATGCTTACTACGAATTCTCCGGGAACGTCGTAGTCTACCTCGCCGCGTACTTCCTCTCTCTTTTTATGCTCCTTGTCTTCATGCGGGATATGACTTTCCTCAAGAATGTCTTTAGCAAGTTCGAGCTGATCATCCGCAATTATTAGGTCGTTTTCTTTCAGGTCTTCGCCGCTTTCTCTTTTTTCTGGTTTTGCAGCTTCCTCTTGCGGAGGTGTTGGATTGCTGAATGGGTTTTCAATACTCATATGTTTATTAGTTAATTATTAAATGCGAATCCTTTCTGGTGCGCCCGGAAGGAATCGAACCCTCATCACTGGGTCCGAAGCCCAGCACTCTGTCCGTTAAGCTACGGGCGCTCTCAAATTACCCTTATTCTAGCATTTTGAATTGAAAAATTCAAGAAAATAAGCTAGGATACACTCCATGAAGGCAATCCCGAAAGAAGTACAAGAGATTGGGGAAACGCTGGAAAAACAAGGGTTTGAAGCCTATGTGGTAGGCGGGTGCGTACGAGATTTGCTTTTGGGCCGAGAACCCGAAGATTGGGATGTTACCACACAAGCCCGCCCCGAAGAATTACAGAAGATTTTCCCCGAAAGCTTTTACGAAAACAAGTTTTTCACGGTAACTGTTCTTACACAAAGCCAAAATCCTAAACTCAAGGAAATCGAAATTACCACGTATCGATCAGATCACAAGTATACCGATCGCAGAAGGCCAGAAGAAGTGAAATACGCCCAAACGCTCCAAGAGGATCTTTCGCGGCGCGATTTTACGGTAAACGCCATTGCGCTTCGGGGAAAAGAAATTATCGACCCTTTTGGCGGACAAGAGGACTTGAAAGCAAAAATTATTCGAGCCGTAGGAGAGCCCGAAGCCCGCTTTCAGGAAGATGCTCTGCGCATGATGCGCGCTGCCAGACTGGCAACGCAGCTCGGGTTTTTCATAGAACCCAAAACAAAAGAAGCAATACAAAAAAACGCCGCCCTCCTGCAGGAAATTTCCAAAGAGCGCATCAGAGACGAATTCTGCAAAATTGTTATGGCAAAACAAGCCATGGCCGGCATTGAGCTTTTGCGGGAACTCAAGTTGCTTTCCTTTATTGCACCCGAGCTCGAGGAAGGATATGAAGTTTCGCAAAACAAACACCATAAGTACACCGTGTGGGAACACAACCTTCGCTCGCTCCAATATGCGACAGAACAGAACTGGAGCCTGGAAGTTCGTTTGGCTGCGTTGCTGCACGATGTGGCAAAACCAAGAGTAAAGCAAGGGGATGGACCCGACTCCACATTTTATAACCACGAAGCGCTGGGATCTCGCATGGCGCGGGACCTGATGGCCCGCCTCAAGTTTCCGCGCAAACAAATAGAGCTCATTTCCGACCTTATTCGTTACCACATGTTTTACTATAATGTAGATGAAGTAACCGAGTCGTCGGTGCGCCGTCTTATCCGCAAAGTGGGCGCAGAACATATGCAAGACCTGCTCTACCTCCGCATGGCAGACCGCATTGGATCGGGCGTTCCGAAAGCCCAACCCTACCGCCTTCGCCACTGGCAGTATATGATTGAAAAGGTATCGCAAGACCCTATTTCGCCCGGCATGCTTGCTGTGAACGGCAACGATATCATGAAGTTAGGCAACATAGAGCCAGGGCCAAAGATAGGACAAGTTCTCGATGTCCTATTGGGCGAAGTGCTTGAAGACCCCAAAAAGAACGAGAAAGATTATTTGGAACAACGGGTAAAAGAGTTCCTTTCGTTACCAGAAAAAGAGCTGCAAGAGCTTGCGAAAAAAGCGCGCCAAGAACGCGACCAGGTCGAAACCCAACGCGACGAAACAACCAAACAAAAATATTGGGTAAAGTAAACGGGGATTAGTGTAGCGGCAACACGCATCGTTCGGGACGATGAGATGGTGGGTTCAACCCCCACATCCCCGACACTTATGAGAATTAACGTATTTCTTGCGCAGCAGCTTGGGATTTCCCGCCGCGCAGCAGACAAATTAATTGCAGACAAGAAAGTGCAAGTTAATGGAAGCCTGGCAAAACTTGGCCAGCTTGTAGACCCTGCAAAAGATCGCGTCTCTGCAAATGGGAAAACTCTCCAAAGCAAACAGAAAGAATCCATTACCGTTGCGCTTTATAAACCCAAAGGGTACATAACCACCCGATCTGACCCCAAGAAAAGAAAAATCGTAATGAGCCTCCTGCCCAGAGAGTTTCAAGACTTAAAGCCGGCCGGAAGATTAGACTACGAATCAGAGGGCCTGCTTGTTTTGAGCAACAAGGGCGACTTAATTTACAAACTTACCCACCCCAAATACGAAAAGCAAAAAGAATATCGCCTGGTTTTTAAAAAGGCTGTAAGCAAAGAGCTTATAAACGCCTTTCTAAAAGGTATTCGCTTAACCGAAGGCATTGCAAAAGCAGACAAAGTAACCCAAATCGACAAGAACGAGCTGGAGGTTATCATACACCAAGGCTGGAACCGCCAGTTGCGCCGCATGGCAGAAGCATGCCATTATGAGATAGCTCATTTAATTCGCACGCGCATAGGCGACATTAAGCTTGAAAATCTAAAACCCGGTGAATGGCGAAAAATTAAATAAAGGGCCTGTAGTAAAGTGGTATTACGCGGCATTCGCATTGCCGAGTCGGGAGTTCGATTCTCCCCAGGTCCACAAATGTCTAACGAGGCAAGTCTTATGCTGAAGAATACCCCTAAGAGGTTTATAGGTGTGGAGAAAGTGTGGAGAAACCAAACTGCTAGGATTTTCGTCAAAATGAAGATACACGTTTCAACGCGTGTTTTTTTCTATCTAGAGAGAGGAGATTGGGGTATCCATTTGAAAAGATAGGGTTGATACGGTATATTGAGTACATCCCATCAAGGTCATCTAAAAAGTTTATTTTGGAGCAATCTCGCATGAATAATTTTAAAGATTTGATCGCCTTCGTAGATAAAGCGGTCCGAAACCGAAAATATCCCAAAAACACAGGCCACGGCATAAAACGAGCCTTGCAGCTTTTCCAGGAAGAGCTCAACGAAGACGAGCTCAATTCTGTCGATAAGTTCGAAGAAAATATTGAACAAATATACAAAAGTGTTTGCTCAAAGCATGGAGGAAAGGACTTCACCGATACTTCTTTGGCTACCTACAAATCCCGCGTCCAAAAGGTCCTTAAGGATTATAAAACATACGGCATCGACCCAACCAAAATGGCGAGCTGGACACCTAGGGTGGTGCAGCGAACAAAACGATCAATCCCCAACGCAGTTCAGAAAGGCAAAGGAAGTATTGAAGACCACGAAATAGCAAATGCTCAAGCCATAGTCCGGATTGACCTTCCTCTTAGGGGCAACTCACAAAAATTTGTGATCGAGGTCCCTTGGGATATTACAAAAAATGAGGTCGCAACGCTTACGGCTGTCCTGGGTTCGTTGAGTAGCAAAGATGAAAAGAATCTGAACTTATAAAATTGTAATAATCATATGTATATTCCCATAATCCTAGGCACAGCGAGAGAAGGTCGAAGATCAGAGAAGGCGGCGAATTTTGTGTTGCGAGAATTCCAAAAGCAGGAAGGCGTGGAAACCGAGCTTATTGACGTTCGAGACTACAGAATTGCAGCTACCGACGACACCGAAGAGCAGGAGCCTGCAAAAAGGTTTTCAGAAAAAGTGAGCAGGGCCGACGGCCTTATTATTGTAGCTCCAGAGTATAATCACGGGTATCCAGGCGAACTCAAAATGATGCTCGATATGCTCTATGAAGAGTATAACCGAAAGCCCCTAGGCGTTTGCGGCGTGGCGAGTGGCGGCATGGGCGGAGTGCGCATGGTAGAAAAGCTGCGGCTTGTGGCTATAGAGCTGCAAATGGTGCCCATTCGAACCGCGGTATATTTCTCCAACGTAAAAACCCTGTTCGACGAACAGGACAACATAACCGACCCCTCTTACCCCGAACGCCTCCAAAAATTCTTTGGGGAACTCCTGTGGTACGCCAAGGCATTAAAAGCTGCAAGAGAACCATAGAAAAGGTTGCAAAGTAGCGATTTTCCTTATATAATAAACCTCGCCAAAAGCCCCCATAGCTTAATGGTAAAGCTGCGGACTCTTAATCCGTTGATGAGGGTTCGATTCCTTCTGGGGGCACCCACTTGCAAATTTTTGCTTTTCTGCTATAATACGCCTAATGCTTCAAACCAAAGACAAGCAAAAAATCATAGAGAAATACAAAACTCACGCTATCGATTCAGGCTCTCCTGAAGTGCAAGTTGGGATTTTGTCTGAAGAAATCCGGAAGTTGCTTTCCCATTTAAAAAAGCACGCCAAGGATTTTCACTCCAAACGAGGTCTTTTAAAGATGGTGGCCAGGCGCCGCACTCTTTTAGCGCACCTCAAACGGGAGGACGAAAAACGATATAAATCTCTTTTGAAAAAAACCGGCCTAAAAAAATAAGGCCATTTCGACATGAGCCTCAAAAATAAAGATCAGCGGGTTACTGTTTTTATCGATGTTCAAAACCTGTACCACTCGGCAAAAAACCTTCACCAGGCCCGCGTAAACTTCCGCGAAATCGTAAAAAACGCGGTTGCAGGCAGAAAACTTATCCGTGCGTTTGCTTATGTAGTGCGCACGAAAACCGGAGAAGAAAAGCCGTTTTTCGACGCCCTCACGAGCGTAGGCATTGAAACTCGCGTAAAAGATCTTCAGGAGTATTACGGAGGCCTCAAAAAGGCGGACTGGGACGTTGGCATTGCTGTCGACGCCATTAAAACCGCAGACAGCGCAGACGCGGTAGTGCTGGTATCGGGCGACGGCGACTATGTGCCTCTTGTAGAATACCTCAAAAACCACGGAAAACGCGTGGAAGTTATGGCATTTGGAAAATCAACTTCTTCAAGGCTTCGGGAGGTGGCCGATGAATTCGTTGACTTGGAAGAAGAGGAAGATAAATATCTGTTAAAAAAGTCTCGTTGGCCTCTTAAAATTACACGATGAACAAATACACCGTAAAGCTTGGAGAGAAAGAAATTACCATTGAATTCCCCAACTGGGCGGAGCAGGCAAACGGGAACGTACTTATCCGGACGGGAGAAACGCTCACCTACGTTACTGCCGTTATGTCGCGCTCTGAAACTTCCAACCAGGGATTTTTTCCTCTTATTGTTGACTACGAAGAACGGTTTTATGCCGCAGGCAGAATCTTGGGTTCTCGCTTTATTCGCCGCGAGGGACGCCCTTCCGACGAAGCCATAATTTGCGCCCGACTTATTGACCGCGCGATTCGCCCCTTGTTCCCCAAAAACTTCAAACGAGAAGTACAGATAATTACCACCTGCCTTTCCTGGGACGCACAAAACGATCCTGATGTCGCAGGGCTTTTGGGCGCCTCTATTGCGCTTTCCCTTTCCGACATTCCCTGGAAAGGGCCTTTGGCTGGGATGCGCGTAGGAAGAATAAACGGCCAGTTTGTGGTAAACCCCACTTACGAAGAGCGCGGACAAAGCGACCTTGATTTCGTGCTGGCCGCAGTAAAAGAAGGGCAGGAACTCCTGTTCAACATGATCGAGGCCGAGTCCGATGAAGTGTCAGAAGAAGTATATGAGCAGGCGCTTGCATTTGCCAAGCCGCATTTGGAAGCCCTTATTGCGTTTCAAGAAGACCTTATCGGGAAGCTTGGCAAAGAAAAAATCGCGCACGAGGAACGCTCGCCTATAGAAGAAACAGTGCGCAAGGAACTCCAAAATTGGCTCGAACCCAAACTCGAACACGCTCTTTTTCAGGGAGATAAGCAGGCCAGAATGGCAGCGGTGGACGAAGTAAAAAAAGAGTTTACGGCTTTTACCAAAGAAAAGTACGAAAACGCCGAAGTTCTTTCGCATGTTGATTCCTTTTTCGACGAAGAAACCGATCGCATTGTCCACAAGGGAGCCCTGGAAAGAAATCAGCGCGTGGACGACCGGAAACTCGACGAGATCAGACCATTATCTGCTTTGGCCGGGTTCCTTCCCAGAACGCATGGTTCTGGTCTTTTTGAACGGGGGCAAACCAGAACCCTTTCTATTTTGACGCTTGGCGCACCCGGCGACCAACGCCTTTTGGAAGGCATGGAGTTCATTGGCAAAAAGCGTTTTATGCACCACTACAACTTTCCCCCTTATGCGCCAGGAGAGGTAAAAATGCTCCGAGGCCCTGGCCGACGAGAGATAGGACATGGCATGCTCGCAGAAAAAGGCTTGTTTCCCGTTATCCCAACCCCGGAAGAATTTCCTTACACCATTCGTATTGTAACAGAAGTGGTATCTTCCAACGGCTCTACCTCTATGGCTTCCGTATGCTCTTCCACGCTTGCCTTAATGGATGCCGGAGTTCCCATTAAACGGCCCGTGGCAGGAATTTCCATGGGGCTCATGCTAGGACAAAACGGGGAATATAAACTGTTAACCGACATTCAGGGCCCGGAAGATCATCACGGCGACATGGATTTTAAAGTGGCGGGTTCCAAACAAGGTGTTACCGCAATTCAGCTGGACGTAAAAGTCCGGGGAATTACCGAACACATATTCAAAGAAACATTAGCCAAAGCCAAGAAAGCCCATTCCCATATTTTAGACGAAGTTATTGCCAAAATACTTGCCGAACCCAGAAAAGAGCTTTCTCCCTGGGCTCCCAAGATTGCCACTTTGCAAATCAACCCAGAAAAAATAGGGCTTCTTATCGGCCCTGGGGGCAAAACGATTAACAAAATTATCGATGAATTCGACGTGCAAATCGACATTGAAGAAACCGGCCTTGTTTTTGTAACGGGGCAGGATGCGGCACAACTGGAACAGGCCCTGGAAACCGTGAGAAACCTTACCCGGGAAGTGCAAGTAGGAGAAATTTTTCAGGGCAAGGTAAAGAGGATTATGGAATTCGGCGCGTTTGTGGAGGTTGGAGGAGGCCAAGAAGGACTTGTGCATATTTCACAGTTAGCTCCCTACCGCGTAAACAAGGTACAGGATATTGTAAAGCTCGGCGACATCATTCCCGTAAAAGTAATCGAAATCGACGCACAGGGAAGGATTAACCTTTCTCTCAAGGAGGCAAAGGAGCAGTAAAAGTTTTCCACAGGTGCATTGCTGGTAAATGTTTCTTGGAAATGAGAAAATACCAGAATGCAAGAAGACAATTTTGTTCGCAAGCAACCTCCTCCCCCCAATATCCCAATAGAGCCTTCTCCAGAATCCCCCAGGCCAACTCCGGCACCACCATCGAGGCCAGTTTCTCCCCCTCCTTTTCCCCGGCCATCGCAGCCAGAACGGCCAACTCCTACGCCATCTGGCAGCCCTGCACCACCGATTCAGCCTCCAGAAAAACCAATGCCGCCCAGGCAACAAGAGCCCTTCCGGCCGGAACAAAAACGCGAATATCTGGAACGCGGCGAAGTACGCACCATGGCAAAAGACATTGCCCGGCTTCGCGAGGAAGAGGCAAAAAAAGAACAACAGCGCATCGCGCAACTGAAAGCGCAACAAAACGCCCAGCGAGAGAAAGACGCCGTGGCGAAAATCAGATCGGCAGCTTTGGCGGCAAAGCAGCGGGAAGAAACAAGAAAGGAAGAACGAATGCGCAACATCCAAAGCTCCATTTTGCCTCCTGGCGAGGAAAACAGGTTTGAAGCTCTTCCCACGCCCCCTTCCCGAAGTAAAAGAGTTTTGGTTCGGGCTATCATAGTCATTATTTTTGCGTTCATCGTTCTCAATATCGGCCTATTTCTCTACTGGTTTGTTTTCCAAAATCAATCGGTGGAAATTCCTTTCCTTTCCCAGTTTTTCTCTCAAGAGCAAACCACCCCAACGCCCACACCTCCGCCAGCCAGCGGCCCTTCCCCTCAACCCCCTCCTCAAGCGCAACCCGCGCCCACTCCTTCTGATCCTCTTGGTGTTGCCCATACTTCTACCCTTCTGTTTTCAGAAAAGGCAGACCTTACCAGTACCCTCAAACAATCGTTGGAGGCAGATCAACAGGAGGGTTTTACCAAGCTCGTCTTTCGCAACAGACAAGACAATACATCACTGGAGAGCGCGAACTCTTTCTTTGGAATTTTTGAAGTTCCGGTTCCCGAAGCAGTAAGCAACCAACTTCAACAAACCTCGTTTTTCTTCCTCTACTCTTATGAAAGAGGTAACCGCTTTGGCATAGTCTCGGAAGTTGCAGACCCTACGGCGCTCTGGCAAAGTTTGCGCGCATGGGAGCCTCAAATGGAACAAGCTTTCGTCCCCTTACGCGACTTTTGGGGAAATCCGGGAAACGGATATACAAAATCTTTCCGCAGCACGTCGTATAACGGGGTAGAGGTTCGTTTTCAGACGTTCTCCACGCAGGACGTAGGCATTGTGTACACAATAGTGAACAACCGCTTTATTCTCGCTTCTTCTTTTGAGGCGATAAAAGAAGCTATTGACGAGCTGCAAAATTCTCCGGGTGCCTTATTGCAAAATCAGATACTCGCAGTAGAAAACAGTCCAGGCCTTTTTAAACCTCCTCAAAACCTTTCTTTGGAGCAAGCAATAGGCCAGGTATTACTCATAGGATTCGAAGGCACGTACCTTACCCCAGAACTTGAAGAACTCATGAAACGTCTCCGACCAGGGGGCGTTCTCCTTTTAGCAAGAAACATTACAGACTCCCAACAACTCCAAAAACTTACGCAAGAGCTGCAGGCGTTATCTCTCGAATACAGCTCTCTTCCTCTGCTTGTCGCGGTAGATCAAGAAGGAGGACTTATCTCAAGAATTCAGTTTGGAAAGGAAAAAACCGCCCAATCTACTATTGAAACCCCTGCTCAAGCCTACGCGGTGGGCAAGGAACGCGCTCGCGAACTCAAAAGTCTTGGCGTGAACCTCAACCTTGCTCCTGTGCTGGACACCACGGGGCCACATGATTTTTTGTTTGAGCGCACCTTTCAAACCGAGGGTTTGGAAGCCGGGCGTTTGGCTCGCGCGCTTTTAGCGGGCCAAAAATCAGAGAATATCCTCTCTACGCTCAAGCATTTCCCGGGATACGGCAGCATTTCTTTTAACCCAGAGAAGAAACTTGCTACCGTACAGGAGTTTCCCGACATTTCTCCTTTCGCATTTGCGCTTTCCTCTGAACCGGAATTTCTTCTTACTTCCAACGTTATTTACTCTACCGTGGACAAAAACTACCCATTTAGCTTCTCTATAGAAGGCATGTCTCTCATTCGAGAAGAGCTCGGGTTTCAAGGCATTATCCTTTCTGACGACCTTGCACAGCCCGCCCTTCTTGACAACTATTCCTTTGAAGAAATCGTTTTCTTGCCTTTACGTGCAGGAATGAATATACTAATGTTTGCAGAGACCCCAGAGGCCACCCAGGCGCACAAACTGCTTTTGCAACAGGCTGCAACCGACGAAACACTGCGCAAACAAATTGAGGCTTCTGCAAACCGCGTACTCGACCTCAAGAAAAAGTTTTTCTTCCCTTCAGAAGAACCTCTGCAATTCAATCATCTTTCACAAAATAAATAGGAAAACTTTATGGAAACAACAGATATCGGGGAACTAAAGACCCGCCTTGAAAAAGAAAAGGAACGCTTAGAATCGGAGCTCGCTTCTTTTGCAACCAAAGACCCCAACGTAAAAGGCGACTGGGACTCCAAATATCCCAGAATACCCGGAAGCAACCTCGAGGAAGCAGCAGATGAAGTAGAAGAATATTCCACCCGGCTACACTTGGAACACAGCTTGGAAACCAAGCTCAAAGACATAAACGACGCCTTAGACCGTATAGAAAAGGGCACTTGGGGCACTTGCCAAAACTGCGGCAACCCTATTGCAACAGAACGCCTCCAAATTTCTCCGGAAGCTGCCACCTGCGGCAAGTGCAAATAAGTAAGCACATAAAAAAACAGGGCCTCTGCCCCGTTTTTTTATTTCACAAAGGGATTTGATGCGCCGCGCACCTCAAAGTGCAGGTGGCATCCGTCAGGACCGGCAGGAATAGTATAGCCTGTGTGGCCGGTATAGCCCACTATTGCGCCCTGGGAAACTTTTTGTCCTACCTCCACTGTTTGGCCCGAAAGATGGCCGTAAAAGGTTACCACTCCGTTGGGGTGCAAAACCCGCACATGGTTTCCCGCCACGCTGTGATAGCCCACTTTCTGCACGGTTCCGCCCGCGGCAGAATACACAGGTTCGTTGCACTGGCCGTTGCTTAGGTCAACTGCGTTAAAGGCATGCAGCCCCTGGCTTAATTTGTGCGAGCGAGATACCGGATAAATAAAGTAGGAATTTGCCAAAGGAGTTAAACGCCCTACGGGCAGGCTTTTTGGCATAATCCCCCCGGGAATTATCAAGAAGTCCCCCACAAAGATATCTTTGGCGGAAGCTATCCCGTTTGCCTCCATGATTTGCTCGGCATCTCCCTGGTACCATAAGGCAATCTCGCTTAACGTGTCTGCTGGCCGCACTAAGTGCAGAGCGCCAGATACCGGCAAAATAACCAGTTCCTGGCCCAGAGTAAGCGGAGAAACGCTCGAAAGCTCGTTTACCCAAAGAATAGTGTTTTGCGAAATGCCGAACCGTTCTGAAAGGCTTTTTATCGTATCGCCCTCTTCCACGGCATAATGAAGAAGCTCCCTTCTGTTTTGCTGGGCGAAATTCGCTTCGCCAATAATAGCTCCCAGAACCTTGGGGCTTACCGCAACAGGCGGAGCGGTAGCTAAAACTCCTGTTTCTCCTACTGTTACGAATTCCGGGGTTTCTGCTACGTCTGCCTGGTTCGCATACAGGTGCATTGCAGACGTTGAGGGCAAGGGAGCCGAAAAACGCGCTCCCACCCCAGAAGAATCAGAGAATACCGTGGCTCCCAAACCTGCCAGAGCCAACAAAAAAATAGCTCCAAGAGCTACGGTGAAAAAGGGTTTGCGCGCTCTACGATTAATCGAACTTGAAGGCTCTTCTCGCTCTTTTCTCATAGGCACTATCCTTTATACTCTTCTCAAAGGCCCTGGTCAAGCGTTGTATCCACAGGGTACAATATACCAAATACCAATGAATTTTGCTTCCTCCAAAACTATAAAAACCGTGCTGCAGAAACATACCATAAAGCCAAGCCGCGGCTTGGGCCAGAATTTCCTTGTCGAGGACCACATAGTCCAAAAAATGGTTGTTGCCGCCAGCATTCAGCCGCAAGACACGGTTTTGGAAGTGGGGCCGGGCATTGGCACCCTTACCCAGGAATTGGCAAAGCACGCAAAAAAAGTGGTGGCCGTTGAAAAAGACGCGAAAATGGTGGAAATCCTCAAGGGGACACTGGCAGAGTTCAAAAACGTGGAAGTCATTCATGGGGACGCTCTCAAAACTCAGGTTCCAAAGCAAACATACAAGGTAGTTGCTAACTTGCCATACTATATTAGTGCTCCGACCATCAGAAAATTCCTCGAGGCGGAAAACCGGCCGCAGTCCATAACGCTTATAATCCAAAAAGAGGTTGCGCAACGAATTTGCGCGAAACCCCCGGACATGAGCATATTGGCGGTTTCGGTGCAATTTTACGCCACGCCCAAAATTATTTCATATATTAAGAAAACATCGTTTTGGCCCCAGCCCCATGTGGATTCTGCCATTATCCATATTGTCCCGCGCAAAGAAAAACCGGATATTGACGCGCAAAAGTTTTTCTCCGTGGTAAAAGCGGGGTTCACCCACCCCAGAAAACAGCTGTTAGGCAACCTGTCTGCCGGCCTGAAACGTCCAAGGGAACACATGGAAACTATCTTGCGAAAAAACAGCATTGACCCCGCCCGCCGCGCGGAAACATTGTCTGTGCAGGATTGGATAAACCTCGCAAACGATTTATAATATAGTAATGCATCGCCCCGCGATAAACACAGGGTTTCAATTTCTCGTTTTAGCAACGGTATTATGCGGCGTAACTCTTCTCTCGCTGCAAGTTTTTGTTTCGCTCCAGCCAGCAGAAGTCCACGCCCAACCCGCCAGCGGCTGTGCCGACGGCACCACCGAGCAGAATTTTAGCACACTCCCCGACGGCAGAACAGTTCATGGATGTAACGGAAGTGTAACTTTTGCAAACGCAGACTCTCTTTGCGCCCCAAGCGCGACTGTGGGCGACGTGGTTTTAGACAACGGACTTAAAAGCGCACTCGAGAGTACGACCGGTTCAGAACGCCGTTGGATTCATATGAACGGTGACCCTGGGCCCTTGTTGGGGGGTCCAGAACCAGCAGTCGGCTTGTGCTGGGGGACACAAGCTCCTTGTACTATGTTGAGTTCTTCGGCATTTGGACCAATTGCGACCTTTCGTCCCGCGCACGGTATTCTTAGTTCCCTCTACTCTCTCTATTACAACGGAACAAATGTCCTTGGAAACAGGGGCAATGCTTACCCTTCAGGCTCTCCACTCGACGGCGCTATTTGTATTACACCTCCACCCCCGCCGTCTGTAACCATTACCGGGCCGGCGCCTAGTTCATGGCAAAACGGGGATTTTCAGGTGCAGTACGACGCCACCTTTCCTACTTCTCCTCCTCAAAGCCAAACATTCGACTATACCGGAGATTCTCAACCTTGGACTGTTCCCTCCGGCGTTACGGAAATTACGGTGGATGTGCGAGGGGCGCAAGGCGGCAGCTCAACAGGTGGGCTTGGCGGCCGAGTGCAGGCAACCATTCCCGTGCCGAGCGGGCAGACCTTAAATATCTATGTAGGAGGCGCTGGAGCAGGACCAACTGGAGGCTTTAACGGCGGAGGGTTCGGAGGTGCATCCAATCCGGGTCAAGGAGGTGGAGGTGCCTCTGACATACGCACCGTTTCTGGACCATGGGATGATCCTGCCGGGCTTAACAGTCGGCTTGTGGTAGCAGGAGGCGGAGGTGGTCGGGGTAGCGGCCCTGGTTCTTCCGTGGGCGGGGGTGGTGGTGCCGGCGGCGATCTTGTGGGTGCCAATGGCCTTCCTGGTAGTGGCGGTTTTGGTGTTGGCACATGGGGCGGTACTGGCGGAGAAGGCGGCACCCAACTAAGTGGGGGAGGTTTAGGTTGGCCTAATGGCTTCGCGGGCACCCCTGGTTCGTTTGGGCAAGGTGGCGGGGGTGGCAGATTCAATGCTGGATTTCGGTTTTACCATGGCGGCAGCGGAGGAGGAGGCTGGTACGGCGGTGGAGGCGGTGGAGGAGGTACCAATGAAGACGGAAGTTCTGACGACAAAGGAGGAAGTGGAGGAGGGGGAGGCTCAAGCTACTGCGAACCACCAAAGTGTCTTAACCCAACACATACCCAAGGATACCAAACAGATAACGGCCAGGTAGTCATTACGTGGCAGCCAACTGTTTCTGGTGTATGTGAAATCGAAACAAACGACGGTGGTGTTGGCTGGCAAAACCGAGGCACAGTCTCTTGCGGAGCTAATCAATCGGCAACAGTTCAGGTCGGCGCTTCCGGCTGGTGCATCCAGGAAGGGCAAAACGCCTGCAATGTAAGGATTGTGGGAAAGCCGCCCAGCACTCCAATTTCGCAAACCTTTGCCTATACAGGAGGTGTACAAACCTGGCCTGTGCCACCAGGAGTTTCAGAAATAGAAGTTGAGCTGTGGGGCGCCCAGGGGGAAAGGGGTATTGATAAGTTTTACTCGGGCCTACCAGCAAGCGGAGGAAGCGGAGGTCGAGGAGGATATGTTATCACTCGTTTACAAAACCTTACGCCAGGACAGGTGCTTCAAATCTTCGTGGGGGGAAACGGAACTTCAGGTTTTAACGGAGGCGGACCAGGAGGAGGCGGAGGCGCTTCTGATATAAGAATAGGGGCAAGCCGTATTGCTGTCGCGGGCGGAGGAGGAGAAGGAGGCAACGGGTTTGTTGAATTTGACGACGTTCATTTAGCCAGCGGAGGAAGTGGCGGCAGCGGAGGTGGACTTATGGGCGGTAAAGGAGGCAACGGTTCGGTAGACTATAATGTTGGTTGGTATCAAGCTAGAAGTAGACCCGCTCCCTCGCCTTCGATCGGAGGCGGGGGCGGAGATACTATAAATAATCAGGGAGGCAGCGCAGGAGGAGGATCTGCAACAAGCGGAAGTTTTGGCACGGGAGGACAGGGTGACTCATTTTCTGGCGGCAGCGGAGGCGGTGGGTATTACGGAGGAGGAGGAGGCCAGGGTGGCGGTACTCCTACCAATGCTGCTGTCGGTGGTGCTGGCGGGGGCGGAGGTTCCAGCTATGTAGACCCAGCCTATGAAATCACAGGATCTACCACTCACCAACAGGGCGTACGTTCTGGAAACGGACAAGTTATTATTCGCTGGGTAGAATCAACAGTGCCGTCTGTTCAAGACGAACGGGATTTTTCCATAGACTATACCAAACCCGTGGCAAGTTTTGACGTACCGCCGACGCCCGCAGATGGATCAGACCTGGCGGCAGACTTTCCTATTAAGTACAACGCCACAGACGCGTTTATAGACACGTGCAGCCTTTCCAGCTCAAACGACGGAGGAGGAACGTGGACCGACCATAACACAGGGCCTTCTGCTTGCGGCACAGGGCTAACCGACATGGGACTAATTCCCGGCTGGTGCTCGCCGGGAAGCAAATGCTTTATTCGCGCGCAAGCTACAGACCTGGCCGGCAACTTTAGCGAGGCCATACTGCGCTACAACAGCGCGTTTACGGGCGGGCTGGTGCCGTGCGGCAGGGATTCAGACGACCCCCTCACCACAGGACTCGACGAAAGCCAGCCATGCACCCTGTGCCACGGATTTGCGCTCGTACACAACATTATTACTTTTTTGCTCTTCCCCTCGAGTTTCAATAATGGTTTTGCTATTGTGATGCTTTTGGGCGCGCTTATGATCGTGGTGGGTGGATTTAGTATAATTATAGGAAACCTGGGCAACCCCGCTCTTTTAAACAGGGGCAGAGGAATTATTTTTACCACGGTTATTGCATTGCTTATTATTTACGGGGCTTGGGTTGCCGTTGACTTTGCGCTCGACCTTCTTGGCGTTACTATATGGACCGGCACCAGTTCCTGGTGGCAGATTCAATGCGGATAAATTATAATAGTATAATGTTTCGATTTCTGGTTGCAGGTATTGTCGTATGCAGTGTATCTTTGCTCGCCCTGCAGATTTTTGTTTCTATTCAGCCAGCAGAAGTCCACGCCCAGCCGGCCAGCGGCTGCGCCGACGGCACCACAGAGCAATTCCTAGGAACACTTCCAAACGGGGCGGAAGTACATGGTTGTAATGGAGCCGTTCCTTTCGTAAACGCAGACGCTTTATGCGCCGCAAGCGCTCATGTTGGAGATGTGGTTACTGATAGCGGGCTTAAGGGAGTGCTTGAGGGTACGCCCGGTTCAGCCATACGCTGGATTCACATAAACGGCGATCCTGGGTCAGGTCTTGGACTTGAAGCGAACCCTGCTAATCGGGCATGTTGGGGAACCTTAAGCCCATGCGCTTCTACAAATCCATCAAATATTCGCCCAGTTCATAGTATAAACTATTCCTTGTATTATAATGGCACAGAAGTTCTTGCCGGCACGGGGCAGGCGGTCGACGGGGTCGGCAACTTTGGTTCTGTTTGCATAGCACCTCCGCCTCCGCCAGACGTAACCATTACCGGGCCGGCACCTGGGTCGTGGCAAACAGGGAACTTTCAG
>DASRUP010000075.1:0-3646 GCA_035655395.1 Minisyncoccota bacterium | reverse complement strand
ATCGGAATCGTAGGAAAGTATTTTGATACGGGCGACTTTACTTTGGCGGATTCCTATATTTCTGTTATTGAGTCTTTGCGGTTTGCCTGTTGGGCAAACGGCGTGAAGCCAGAGCTTACCTGGTTATCGGCCGAGCGTTTGGAAAAAGATACTGCTGCAGTAAAGCAGTTAAAAGGGTACGACGGCATTTTAATTCCGGGCGGATTCGGGAGCCGGGGCACCGAAGGGAAAATAAAAGCTATCCAGTTTTGCCGGGAAAACAAATTACCGTACTTTGGGCTTTGTTTGGGGTTGCAGCTGGCGGTTATTGAGTTCGCGAGAAACGTGTGCGGCCTGAAAGGTGCCACCTCTACAGAGTTCGACCCCAAAGCAAGCGACCCGATTATCGACGTTATGCCAGAACAAAAAGTGCTTTTGGAAGAAAAGCGGTTTGGGGCTTCCATGCGCCTGGGAGCATACCCATGCCAGGTGGAGAAAGGTACTCTAGCCTATAAAGCGTACGGCCAGGAAAGCATTTCAGAGCGCCATCGCCACCGCTACGAACTCAACAACGAATACCGGAAACAACTGGAAGAAAAGGGCATGGTGATGTCTGGTGTAAACAAGGAACGCGATCTGGTGGAAATCGTGGAACTAAAAGGGCACCCTTTCTTTTTGGGTACCCAGTTTCATCCGGAGTTTAAATCACGACCGCTGCAAGCACATCCGCTCTTTTTGCAATTTGTGAAAGCCTGTGCAAAGAGTTAAGAAGGAAGTATTTCTACCTCTTTTGCCTGGCGCGAGGAGCCGTCGAATCTCTTTTTCTTTCTGGTAACGAACCGCACAATGCCTTCTTTGAGAGCAAAGAGGGTGTAGTCGTTTCCGGTTCCCACGTTTTTGCCTGCCAAAAAGAGGCTGCCCCGCTGGCGGATTAAAATTTGTCCTGCTTTGGCCTTTTGCCCGGCAAAGAGTTTGACCCCAAGGTACTTGGGGGCGGAATCCCGCATATTTTTCGCTGTTCCCGAAGATTTCGTTGTAGACATAAAAGTAGATTATGCTTAATACCCCTATCCTAGCAAGGATTACAGAATTTGTCAAAGACCACGAGATCCAGATCATTTTGGGCGTGGGGGTAGTGTTGATTTCGCTCCTTTCTTTTGCTATAGGGTATCTCACGGCAAAGGAACAGTTAAAAGAGCCTTTGCGCATGGAACAAACGCAAGCTTATGGAACAGGAGGATAAGATACCCCAACATATTGTAATTCTGCCCGACGGCAACCGGAGATGGGCAAAAGAAAGAGGCCTGGATACTCTGGAAGGGCATAAGGCAGGGTACGAAAAGCTGACCCAGCTTTGCCATTGGGCAAAAGACAGGGGAGTAAAAGTAGTTACTGCTTTTGGCTTTTCGACAGAAAACTGGAACCGTTCAGAAAGGGAAGTAAACTACTTAATGGGTCTTTTGGAGTTCGCTTTGCGGGAAAACTTTTCGAGTAAGGCAACGAAAAACGAAATCAAAGAACTTGGCTTGCGGGTAAGAATTATTGGCCAAAAAGAGCGCCTTCCGCAATCCCTTCAGGAAACTATTGCAGAGGTGGAAGAACATACCAAGGCCAATACCAATCTCCATTTAAATCTTGCCATAAGCTACGGGGGGAGATGGGATATTGTGCAGGCAGCAAAGCAGATTATGCAAGATGGCATAAAGCCAGAAGACCTCACCGAAGAATTATTCGGCAAATATTTGAGCACAGGCGACTTGCCAGACCCTGACTTGTTTATCCGGGCGGGCGGGGAGCAGCGCTTGTCGAACCTTGTGCTGTGGCAGGCGGCATATTCTGAACTCTATTTTTTGCCCAAGTACTGGCCCGACTTTTCAGAGCAGGACTTCGACGACGCTCTTGCCGAGTTTGCCCGTCGCTCTCGCCGTTTTGGCCATTAGTTTCGCCTCAACGTAAAAAGCCCTTCCTGCTTGAAGTACAAGACTCTAGGGAAGGGCTTCTTTGAGCTATTGAGCTACGCTATCGACTAGCGTAGAAGGTGCAGCGGAGGCCGTAATGGGCGAGATTAGCTCCCATCACACTTTCACACTACTCTGGGCACCGGAAATTGTCAATTGGGTGGTCGGATGGTATTATGGCTGGACATGGAAGAGGAGCAGATCGAAGAATTTGAACAAAAACCGAGTACCGCTTCGCGGGTTTTTCGCGCAGTGGTTGCGCTTGCCGTGATTGCCGGGATGGTGTATTGGGGTGGCCTTTATCAGTACTTTTTCTTTCAGCGCACATCGCCTGCTATCGAGCAAGAAGAGTTGGAAGCCGTAATCGATGCAGAAACTCTTGTGCTGCCTGTTACGATATTTATTATTCAAAGTGAGGGTTCTGAAGGGTCAGAACGCACAAAGCAAGATGCCACGCGCTTGGTGGAACAGGCAGACCGCATTTGGGAACAGGCCGGCATTAACCTGGAAATTCTCGCGATTCACGAGGCACAAAAGAGTGATCAGGAAATTGAGCTGTTCCATCGAAACGCCAAAGCTTTTACCAGTGGGCTTGAGGGGTTTGACGCAGACTCCATTAATGTATTATTGGTGCACAACTTGCGTGGGCTGAACGGTTTGGCATACGGGGGAATTCCCGTGGTTGCGGTGGCCGACTATACGGCAGGATACGACTTTCGCGTGCTGGCGCACGAAATCGGTCACAAGTTAGGTTTAGGCCACGTTTCAGTCAAAGAAGGCGGTTTAATGGAGCAGGGGGCCGATGGTTTTGAACTTTCGCTGGAGGAGGTCACCACTGCCCGCAAGTTTGCAAAGGGGTTTGAATAATATATAGTAAAGGTATATGCGAATCGAAATAAAGTACAGCCAGTTTCAGCCGGCCCAAGACGTCGAAGAATACGCGAGAGAACGCATTGGTTCTTTAGAGCGGTTTCTCAAGAGTTTTGAAAAGAACCACGAAATTACCGTGTTTGTAGAAATTGCGCGTTCCACACGGCACCACCGGAAAGTGGACGTGTTTTACGCGGAAGCTACGTTCGAAACGGTTCCAGGCGGCAAGCAACTTCGCGCAGAAGCTACGGCACCCGATATTCGTTTGGCCATAGACCAGGTAAAGGAAAAATTAAAAAAAGAAATACGTCGATACAAAGATAAATTAGTGGAAACCAGAAGAAGAAAATGAAACAGATTTTTATACCCATAAGCATTATCGCGCTGGTCGCGGTTGTCGCGGGCGGAGCCCTGTATTTTTACCAGCAACAGCAAACGCCAGCCCCAGAAGAGCCGGGGAACAACAACGTAAGCAATTTTGCAGAATGTGAAGCTGCGGGATACCCCATTATGGAGAGTTTCCCCCGGCAGTGCCGCACGCCCCAAGGGCAGAACTTTACCGAAGATATTGGAAACGAGCTTGAAAAGGCGGATTTAATTCGGGTGGATAATCCGCGCCCGAACCAGGAAATCGCAAGCCCGCTCATGATCGAGGGAGAAGCAAGAGGAACATGGTATTTCGAGGCCTCTTTCCCGATTCGTCTGCTCGACGAAGAGGGGAATGAACTCGCAGTAGCCATTGCGCAAGCCCAAGACGAGTGGATGACCGAAGAATTTGTGCCCTTTAAAGCAACTCTCGAATTTGACACCCCCGAGACTTCGGTGGGTACGCTTGTGTT
>DASRUP010000074.1:0-3878 GCA_035655395.1 Minisyncoccota bacterium | reverse complement strand
CATGGACTGGCGGGGTTTGTGTTTTGCCGGTACCTCCTCAAAAGGAGGGGGATCTGGAAAGACGAGGGTTGCTGGCGAGTTTTTTCCTTGCCCGGGAAAGAATGAGTTTTACCGCATTCTCGCTTTTTTCCATAATATGGGCTACTTCCTTAATCGAAAGCTCCTTTTGATACTTTAACAGCAAAGCGTTTTTCTCTGCCTCTGGCATTTGCCGTACCGCACGCCAAAGCAAGGTAGCGTCGTGTCGCTTGTGTATGCGGAAAGAACTTTCGCCCGGTATTTCGTGCAGCAAGCTTAAAGGAATAGGTTTGGGCACCCGGTAATAGTTTACTAAAGTATTATGCGCAATTTTCAATAAATACGTAAGGTAAGAAGCGTCCCGAACCTCAAACTCCTGCAAATGCTGAAACGCCTTCAGAAACGTTTGCTGCATTAAATCTTCGGCGATTTCCTTGTTATGGCCTACACGATACCAAAAATAGTTATACACTTTTTGCGTATACTTTTGGTAGAGCGCCTCAAAAGCCGCCTTATCACTCCTTGCCGCTTCAATAAGTTTGATGTCTTCCTGCTCCATTGTCATTGTACCTATACCAACGCAGCAAAAAACTATTTGTTACATGGCTACGGTAAACTTCCATAATGGAATACCGCATACAGCTTGTACTTGCCGTTTCCTAAAGGATCAAAAGAAAAACCGGCTCCAACACTGTTCCAATCGGGATGGTACAAAGTTTGATAGTGCGCGCCGTTCCATGGAGCTTCTGCTACATAAGAGGCGAATATGCTGTCTAAGGCGAGTTTTGCTTCGGCCATGGCTAAAGAGCTGTAGCGAAATCCGATATTCTCCGTGAAATAGTTGGTTTTCCAGCCGCCTGGAGCGTAACGTTCGGTAAATGCAATTCCTTGTTTCGCAATCCATGAGTGTGCAGAAGAACCATCGGGCCTGGTATGCGTAATCTGGCCGGTACTTGCCAAATGCGCAGCCCATGTGGCTGCGGTATTCAAGAGCGCTTCTTTTGTTTCCAAAATTGGCAAACCTGCAACCTGGCGCAGTTCATTTACTTTTGCCAGCCAATATTCGTTTAAAGCCGCCTTATCAATACTCGGTTCCAACAACCACGAAGCTATCCAGCCTTCTTTCTCCCCTTCGTATACAATGCGAGACCAGCCGTTTTCCTCTGCCAGTATTTCCACTCGAGTTCCCTCGGGCAACACCGCAAGAACCGTTTGCATAGGGCCTGTTCTCACGTTTGAGTTCCGCTGCACCACGCCATAGCGTTTTTCTGCGCTTGCAGTCGGGGCAGCGGGCTCCGCTTGCGTTGCAGCTGGCGCACTTTCCTTACGCTCCACAATCCATGAAGCAGTCCATCCTTCCAGATTGGTCTCCTGGTGTTTTATGTGGTACCAGCCTGCTTGCTCTTCCAAAATGTCCACTTCAGATCCAACGGGAAGCACGCCAAGAATGGCAGACATTCCTGGCGTTTCTCTTACATTTGCGTTGAACTTGTACATGCCTTGGCTCTCTATCTTCCCAAACACGCCTCCAGGTATCGCTTGCACAACGCAAAGTAAAACTAAAACGGACCAAAACTTTAACGAATTGCTCATTTCCCTATATTATACCCTCTTGCTACCCCCCAAGGCAAACATGGGGTAGTCAGACCCCTAGCGAAAGCCGGTTTCGAGCTGCGGTGGCTGGTCTGCCGCAATCACCGTAAACATTCTGCGGCCCAGCACCTGGCCGCGGCCCGTAACCACGTCTACACGCCACTTGCCGGGAGCTGCGTTGCTGATAAAACTATACCCCCGATAGCCCCCGTCGCGCCCCCCTGCAATAGGAAACGGAAGAAGACTTATCTGGACCCATTCATCTTTTTGTTCTGAAAAATACAGCCAGCGGTGCGAAATGGTGGTATTAATTCTTGTGGGCGCAAACACGGCGTTGTAGTGGTACACTTTAGCTCCCGGTTCCACATGCAGGGTGTCAGACGCCTCTTTGAAAAAGTACCACGGGGCCGGTTCGAATTGCACTTCGTACAAATACCCTTCTTCGCTTGTGAGTTCAATAGAATGATACATTCCGCTCTCTTTCAAGGAAAGCGGAATGGGCGGAATAATGTTGGCAAAATACATAAGCTGGAACGCCAGGTACATGCCCCCGATACTCAAAAGGAGCGCTTTTTTGTTGCGCTCTAACCTGCCCGGCATGAAGCGCATAAAAGCAAGAAGAATAAGCGCCGTTACCAAAAGAGCCAAAACGCCGCTTGCCAGAAAGACCCCTGTCCCCATTTTGCCCACGAGCACGGGCAGCACAAACACCGAATACGTAAAAAGAGCAATAAAGAAAATGCTCAACTGAAACGTGAGGCGCAAATACCGTTTGCGGAAAAAGTCGTTGCCCACAAACAATAGTGTTAAGAAAAGCAGAAACGGCCAGCTTACCCACAAAGATCCGCTCCGCACATAAAACACAATGAAGGCCGAAAACAGCCCTCCAAACGAAAACTGCAGCAGAATGGGCAGAAACGTTACATAGCGGTTGGTAAAGCGGTTTCGCAAGTACCCTACCTCGTAGGCGTTTATTACTGCAATTACTGCAAGCGCCAATACCAGGTTCCACGCAAAGGTGAGGTTCTCATAAAGCAGGTCGATTCTCTGAAGCGTAATGTTGTCCCACACAAACCCAGCAGCAAAAGCCACGGGCGAGATAGTCCGTTCGTATTTCCGGTAAAACGCCTTTGCCCTTGCAACCGTAATCTGATACATTCCTTTACTCTACTGCATAACCTTGCAAGGCTCAAGGAATCTGGTATACTCTTATCTCGGTATGGCATACGCCCGCCCCAGACAATCAAAATACGAATTAAGGATAGGCAAAAGCTACGCAGGCCTTGGGCTTTTTGCCCAACAGCCCATTCCGCGGGGAGCTTTTGTTATAGAATATTTTGGCCCTTTTCTTTCGAGCAAAGAAGCAGACACAAAAGGCGGCAAATACCTTTTTGAAGTTGACAAAGACTTAGTAGTCGACGGCACATCGAGAAAAAACCTTGCCCGTTACCTCAACCATGCGTGCAAGCCAAATTGCTATGCGGAAATAGACGGGGAGCGTATTTTTATTTATACAAGGCGCCGCATTGGCGAGGGGGAAGAGCTCACCTACCACTACGGCAAGGGTTATTTTGAAGACCATATCAAACCTACCGGCTGCAAGTGCGCTTCTTGTCGAAACTAAAAAAACGGGCAACCACACGGTTGCTCGTTTTTCATCCTAGCTGTTTCCTGCCGTTGCTCCCATTGCTTTCTCTACCTCTTCCGCCCCTTCAAATTTATCCACCGGCAAATCTTCCAGCGCAGAGATAACCTCTACGGGAGCGTCGTTCTCTCGGGCCTGCACAAGCAGCTCGTCTTTGGAAGCGGGGAAAGTTACCCCCTGGATGTATTGTTCTACTTCTGGCGTGCTTTTCATAGTATTGCGGGAGAATAAATGGTTATTATTCGACCACAATACTAAACACACCAAAACCAAAAACGTTTCATCCTTTCTAGCCATAACAAAAACACCCTTCGACAAGCTCCGGGTGTTTTTGTGTTATGCTCGGCTCACGTTGGTAGCATTGGGCCCTTTGGGGCTTTCTGCCACCTCGAAGGTGACTTTGTCGCCTACTCGAAGCTCATTGAATTCAACGCCTCGGAGCTCATTGGAGTGAAAGAATAAATCTTTCTCCTGGCCCTCGCGAGAGATGAATCCAAATCCGCGGTCTGTGAGTCGAACTATGGTTCCTTGTTCCATTTTAAAAGAAACTAGCTCGTTACCCTATCGGACGCAGCTGGCTCCAGACTAAAACCCGACTTCGTTTTTCTTGGAGTTCTGGCCC
>DASRUP010000073.1:0-4394 GCA_035655395.1 Minisyncoccota bacterium | reverse complement strand
GAAAAAAGAAGCAATCATTATGCACCCTTTGCCCCGGGTAGACGAGATCTCTCAGGCAGTGGATGCAGACCCCCGCGCCGCCTATTTCCGCCAAGCCCAAAACGGCCTGTATGTGCGCATGGCTCTACTACACTATCTTTTATCCAAGTAAAATAAAGCCCCGAGCGGTGTTGTTCTTGCTCGGAGCACTTTTGTGTCCTACCCTTTAGACAAAACGAGAATGTTCCAAAGGAACGTAACCGATCTCCCAGATTCACTTACCCCAGGTTCGGTTTCGAAAATAACTTCCCATGGCCCACCTTTGTATGGAAAAGCCTTCCTAAACATCCCGAGCGTTTCAAAGGGAGGCTTAAACGACTCAAGCTTGGTGGCGAAACCCTTAATTTCGCCGTATTCCCGGATAACGTCTTCGGGAAAGAACTTTGTTGGCGCAACAACCCCCGCATAAATTTTTCCAGTTTTCCCATCTGGTCTTTGTGTGATTATCTTGATTATGTGAAGATAACCTCTTCTCTGTCGCCTCACGAGATATTCACCTCCGCACTATAGCCATATAGAGGGCATGTCAAAATTATACTGATTAAACAGAAAAAATCAAGCCCCATGCCATTGCTTGGCTATTGCGCAAATAGCTGTTTTATGGTATGCATAAACCAGCCCTAAAAAATAGCCCAAAATATTAGGAAGGGAGCGCGCGATCGTGGTACAAAACGGGTTATACCTTGCCGAAAGGCCGAATGAAAAAGAAGAAAGGCCTCCATACACCGACCTCTCGCTAACGCTGCGGGCCTTCCTGAAGCACAGCCGCAAACCTCCTGTGTGGTACCATACTATTGCCTGGGGGAGACTAATTGCGGGAGCGCATGAAGTCCGGAAGGAAGCGATTTCGTATCGAAACTTCAAAGTGGGTTGTGGTGTTGCGGCTACTAAAAATGGTAGGCAATACGCTTTTTTTGCCGCAAACCGTAAGCCGCTCAAAGAATGGGGAAAAATTTGTGCGGAAGGTCTGGCAATAGATGCAGCACTCGAGGCCGGGTGCGACTCGATTAACGGTTTAGTGGTAATCGGCGCGCCCCAGATAGATCATGGGAGCGGGATGCTTTCCTCTGTTTTGCACCCATGCGAAAAGTGCCGCCCCATGTTCTTAAAACTTCCACAGATTTCCCCCGATACCTTCTTCTTGGGGATATCGGCGAGAAACGAAGTGAAACCGCTCGAAGACGATTATCCTCTAGGTTTACCGCTAGCAGCTAAGGAACTTTGGCGGTTGGGAAGCTTACTTGCCGCCCACGAAAGGGCACAAATGGGGCGCTACGAACTCATACACTAATAGTTCTAGCGCTTTTCTTTTTGGATGAATCATGGTTGACAGGAAAGGTTGGGGTGGGTACAATGGTAAAATTTGTGTCACCCATGGAAAGAAAAAGACAAAAAGCGAAATTAGTATTAGAAGACAAGTCCTTCTTTGAGGGATTTTTGTTTGGCCACCCGAGATCCGCGGCCGGGGAAGTGGTCTTTCAAACAGGCATGGTGGGGTATCCCGAAGCCATGAGCGACCCTTCGTACTTTGGCCAGATCCTCACATTTACTTTTCCCCTTATTGGCAACTATGGCGTCCCTTCGCAAGAGAAATCTGCGGAGGGATTTTTTTTACATTTTGAATCTGGCCGCATTCAGCCCAAAGGCATTATTGTGCAGGATTACTCGTTTGCGTACAACCACTGGCAGGCAGTGCAGAGTTTGGAACAATGGATGTTACAAAACAAAGTGCCGGGCATGTATGGCATAGACACTCGGGCACTTACCAAAAAGCTGCGCGAGAAAGGCACTATGCTTGGCAAGATTATAGTGGGCGCGCAAAAAATAAACGCCTATGATCCAAACGCTACCGATGTGCTTGGCGAAGTAACGTGCAAAGATCCAACAGAATACGGAACAGGTGGCCCGAGAGTATTGCTTATCGACTGCGGAGCAAAAGAGGGAATTGTGCGCTCGTTGCGTAGCCGTGGGGCCACCGTAGTACGCGTACCCTATGACGCAGACATTTCAAAATACCAGTACGACGGCATTTTAATTTCCAACGGGCCTGGCGACCCCAAAAAAGCTGCCAAAACTATTGCGCAAATCAAAAAAGCTCTTTTGCAGACAAAACCGGTATTTGGCATTTGTTTGGGCAGCCAGTTGCTTGGTTTGGCTGCAGGAGGGGATACCGAAAAATTAAAGTACGGGCACCGGTCTCAAAACCAGCCGTGCAAAAATCTGCAAACCGGCAAGTGCTATATTACTTCACAAAACCATGGGTTTGCCGTAACCGAAAAAAGCTTGCCCAAAGACTGGCAGGTTTGGTTTCAAAACATAAACGACCATACGGTAGAGGGAGTAAAGCACAAAACCAAGCCGTTTTTTTCGGTGCAGTTTCATCCCGAAGCTAACCCCGGCCCTTTGGACGCCAACTTTTTATTCGACGACTTTTTGAACTTATGCAAAAAGGCAAAATAAAAAAAATCATAGTGTTAGGATCGGGCGCTTTGAAAATCGGCCAGGCCGGCGAATTTGATTATTCTGGCTCCCAGGCGATTAAAGCATTAAAACAAGAAGGCGTAGAAACTGTTTTAATAAACCCCAACATTGCCACGGTGCAAACCGACGAAGGCTTAGCCGACAAGGTGTACTTTTTGCCGGTTACTCCGTATTTTGTACAGCGCGTTATCGAAAAAGAAAAGCCCGACTCCATTGCGCTTTCCTTTGGCGGACAAACCGCGTTAAATTGCGGGCTGGCATTGGCTGAACAAAAAGTGTTGGCAAAGTACAACGTGCAAGTATTGGGAACCCCTCTAAAGGCTGTTCGGGAAACAGAGGATCGCGACTTGTTCCGCCAAAAGCTTCAGGAAATACAGGTTGAAATTCCCAAAGGGAAAGCCATCACAACTCCAAAACAGGGCCTTGGCTTTGCAAAAGAGGTTGGCTACCCCGTGTTTGTTCGACTGGGCTTTGCCTTGGGCGGCCAGGGGTCGGGCATTGCCAGAACCGAAAAACAACTGCAGGAAATTTTGCACAACGCGTTTGGCCAAAGCCCGTCGGTGCTTATCGAAGAATATCTGGAAGGTTGGAAAGAAGTGGAATACGAAATGATGCGGGACAGCGCAGAAAACTGCATTGCCATTTGCAACATGGAAAATATCGACTCCATGGGCATTCACACGGGAGAAAGCATTGTGGTGGCTCCTTCGCAAACGCTTGGCAACACCGAGTATCATTTTTTGCGCCAGATATGCCTTCGCGTAGTGGAAAAGTTTGGCATAATAGGGGAGTGCAATGTGCAATTGGCTCTTTCGCCAACCTCTATGGAGTATCGCGTTATCGAAGTAAACGCCAGGCTTTCCCGAAGCTCGGCGCTGGCAAGCAAGGCCACCGGATACCCTATTGCATTTGCGGCGGCAAAAGTAGGCTTAGGCTATACGCTCGATCAGCTCGACAACAAAATTACCCAGACCACGAAAGCGTTTTTTGAACCGGCGTTAGACTACGTAGTGGTAAAAATTCCCCGCTGGGATTTGCAAAAATTCCGCTATGTTAAAAAAGAAATCGGGCCTGAAATGAAGTCGGTGGGCGAAGTTATGGCCATTGGCAGAACTTTCGAAGAGGCTCTGCAAAAGGCGGTGCGCATGCTGGCAAAAGGCTTGCATGGCGTGGTGGGCGACAACAACTTTAACGGAGACTTGGAGCCTTACTTGCGCATTCCCCACGAAAAACGTTTTATTGCCGCAGCCAAAGCCATTGAGCAAGGTTGGTCTATCGAAAAGCTTTCTTCGCTTATGCAAATAGACGCATGGTTTTTGCAAAAGTTAGATCGCATTGTGGAAATAAAGAAAAAACTGGAAACGCAAAAACTTACCAAAGAACTGCTGCTCCAGGCAAAACAAGCCGGGTTTTCAGACTGGCAGGTAGGGAAGTTTACGGGCAACAAAGAAGGCGAAGAAATCCGTGAAATCCGCAAAAAGTGGGATTTGCACCCATGGGTAAAACAAATCGACACCATGGCTGCCGAATGGCCGGCAAAAACAAATTATTTGTACACTACGTACAACGCCACCAGCCACGATGTGGAATTTCCCAGGCAAAAGTCCGTGCTTATTTTGGGGTCGGGTGCGTATCGCATTGGCTCGTCTGTGGAGTTCGATTGGTGCTGCGTGCAGGCAGGGAAAGCAGCGCAAGAACTGGGCTACAAAACCATAATGCTCAACTACAACCCAGAAACCGTAAGCACCGACTTTGACCAGTGCGACCGGCTGTACTTTGACGAAATTTCTTTAGAGCGCGTGCAGGATATATACGAGCTGGAAAACCCCAAAGGCATGATTGTATCCATGGGCGGCCAAATCCCCAACAACATT
>DASRUP010000072.1:0-5450 GCA_035655395.1 Minisyncoccota bacterium | reverse complement strand
CAAACGCTCGGCCGATAACCAGGTAAGCTCTGGCTTCACGCCGTTTGCCCAACAGGCAAACCGCAAAGACTCAATAACAGAAATATAGGAATCCGCCAAAGTAAAGTCGCCCGTATCAAAATACTTTCCTACGATTCCGATCTTCACCGTTTTCGTAAGCTTTTCTGCCTTTGCCATGAAGCTTGCCCACTCTCTCATATCTTTTTCCCGGGGCTTTAGCCCAAAGCGCTTTAAAATTTTCAAATCCAGCTCGTCTTTTACAAAGTTTAAGGGCACTTCGTATACGTTGTCCACGTCGGGGGCGGCAATGGCCGCGTCTTTGTCGATATTACAAAAAATGGCAAGCTTTTCTTTGCGCTTTTCGTCTATGCGCTGCTCTGAACGGCACAAGATAAAGTCGGCCTGAATTCCCACCGAGTTTAACGTGCGGGAAGCATACTGGGTGGGCTTTGTTTTCATTTCGCCAATTTTGCCTGGCACGGGCAAGTAGCTTACCAGCACAAACAGCACGTCTTTGGGGCGCTTTAATTTCAACATGCGGGCAGCCTCCAAAAACAGAATGTTCTGGTACTCCCCTACCGTGCCGCCGATTTCCACCACGATAAAATCGCTTTTGTCTTTTTTGCGGACGATCTCAATGCGGCGCAAAATCTCGTTGGGAATATCGGGCACCACTTCCACGTCTTCTCCCTTGTATTCCAGGTTCCGCTCTCGCTTGATAACTTCGGCATACACCTGGCCTGTGGTAATATAGTGCTCCCTGGTGGAAACCTGGTTTACAAAACGCTCATACGTACCCAAATCCTGGTCGGCCTCAATGCCGTCTTCTCCTACAAACACTTCGCCGTGCTCGGTGGGGCGCATAGTGCCAGCGTCAATATTCACGTACATATCGCACTTAATGAGCGACACCGAATAGCCTCTGGCCTGCAGAATTTTTCCTATGGATGCCGTTGCCACTCCTTTTCCTACGCTCGACATCACGCCTCCCGTAACAAAGATATACTTGGTCATGCAAAAAAGAGACACCCCGCCTATGGGGCGGGGTGTTCGGTTAGGATAACCATTATTTCGGCTTCAAGATTGTGGTCTAAATGTATCTTTACCGGAAACTCGCCAAGCTCCTTTATGGGCTCTTCAAGCCTTACCTGATTCTTTTTTACTTCGTGGCCCATTTCTTTTAAGCGCTCTGTAATTTTTTGCGCATTAATCGACTCAAACAACTGCCCTTCTTCTCCCACTTTCACCGTTATTGGCACCTCCAAGTCATCGAGGCTGGAGGCCAAATCCTGCATAGTTTTTAGATCTTCTTCTGCTTTTTGTGAAACAATCTCTTTTTGCATCTCGAGCCATTCTAAGGCGTCGGGGGTTGCGGGTTTGGCTAAATTTCGAGCCAGTAGGAAATTCCGCCCATACCCATCGGCTACCTCTTTTACCTCAAACTTCTTACCTACTTTTTCGACGTCTTGTAACAGGATGACCTTCATAATACCCTATCCTCTCATAGATTTTTAAGCACTTCAATAGCCTTGTCAAGCTGGGGGTCGCGGTTAGCCTCGAAGTCTTCGTCTGAAAGCTCTACCTCCACATCGGGCTCCAACCCCTTGCCGGTAATAAGGTTTCCCAAAGGAGTCAGCCAGTTGGCTATTGTTACTTTCAACGAAGACTGATCTTTCAGGGTTTCTAACTCCTGTACCGATCCTTTCCCAAAAGACTTTTTGCCTATAAGCTGCACCTGGTTGTTGTCGCGCAAGGCGCCAGCAAGAATTTCGGAAGCCGAAGCCGACCCTTCGTTTATGAGCACAACCACGTCGTGGTCCCTGAAAGCTGCATTTCCGCGGGCCTTGTGCTCTTCGCGCTCTCCCTTATCGCCCGAATCCTCAATAACCACAATGTCTCCCCGGTCTACAAACCAGGCTGCGATATCGATTGCTACCTGCAAAAACCCTCCTGGATTATTTCTTACATCAATTATCACTTTTTGTGAAGAAGAGGCAAGAATCTCATTTGCCGCTCTCTGAAAATCCTGGTTTGCCTTTTCTGAAAACTGAAAGAGCCTTACATACGCGATATCCCCTTCCACAAACTCCCATTCAAGCGAAGGAATCGTAATGGTGGCGCGTTCAATATCGAACTCGCGCGGCTCATCCCAGCCGTCGCGCAAAACCAAAAGCATTACCTTGCTTCCCTCTGGCCCTCGTATGAGAGAAACCGCCTCGTCAATGGTCATGTCGTTGGTAAACTGCTCGCCGATGCGCAAAATATTATCCCCTGCACGCAAGCCTGCTTTTTCCGCGGGCGTCCCTTCCAAAGGAGCTATAATCTGCAGCCTGCTTTCTCTCATGCCAATCTCCATACCTACTCCCCCAAAAGAACCCGAGAGGTCTTCCAAAAACAACTTGGTGTCTTTGGGATCCAAAAACGTGGTATACGGATCTCCCAGGCTTTCTACCATTCCCTTTACTGCGCCGTGCACCATTGCTTCGTAATTCAGGGGTTCTGGCCCCACATATTGTTCCTGGATAACGCGCCAGGCATCCCAAAACAAAGAAAAATCAACGTCGCCGGGCTTGCCGTCTTCCAAATTCGTGACTCCCTCGATAGGAGCCACGTATCCATAAATCTTCCCTATATAAAATCCGCCTGCGAAACTGCCGAGCACGCCCAAAAACAAAACAAAAATGAGAATATTCCGTATCACAGGCCTTATTCTATCATGCTTTTGTTAAAGGAGCAAGCTGAACCCTTACGCCAATAAGCCGTAGGGGCTTTTGCTTTTCTACCAAAAAACGCAAAAACAGTTTTGTCGCCTCTGCACGCAACAGCCCCTGGTCGTAGCTTGCTTCTTTGAATGTTTTGGATTTGGTGTGCGTTTCAAACCCGGAGAACCTGCACACCACCGTAACTGTTTTGAACGCCTGCCCCTCTTCTTTAAGCTCTTGCGCCACCTGGCGGCACAATTGCTCAAACGTAAGCACAAGCAATTCCGGATCTCGCGTATCTGTTTCAAAGGTAACTTCTTTGCCAATGGACTTTGCCTCTCTTTCTGTCTCCACTTGGCTATTATCTATACCACGCACGTTAAAGTACATTTCTTTGCCGCGCACCCCGAACAGGTCTTCTAAATCATGCTCTGAAAGCTTCTTTATATCTGCCACGGTTTGAAAATTTGACGAGCGCAAAATTGCCGCTGTTTTCTGTCCAATGCCCGGCATTTTTTCGATGTCCAAAGGCTCTACAAATTTTTCTGCTTCTTTTTCGGTTACCACCCCTATTCCATCTGGTTTCGCCATCTCGCACGCGATTTTCGCTATCATTTTGCTTGGCCCCACGCCGCAGCTACAGGTAAGCCTTTCTTTTTCCAGAATTTCCTTGCGCATGTCTTTGGCTATTTTTTCTGCTGCCTTGTACGTTTTGCAAAAGCTCACGTCAATATATGCTTCGTCGAGCGACGTTTGTTCTACTTTATCTGAAAAGCCACGAATAATATTCATAATGTTTTCCGAGGTTCTGCTATACAGCTCAAAATTAGGCGGCAAAAATATAGCGGTAGGGCAAAGCTGCCAAGCTTTCGATATGGGCATGGCAGAGTGAATGCCATACTTCCTCGCAACATAATTCGCTGTGGACACCACTCCCCTGCCTTTGCCTTCTTTTGGGTCTGCCCCAACCACCACCGGCTTTCCTTTAAACTGCGGGCTCTCGCGCTCCTCCACCTGCGCAAAAAAATAGTCCATGTCCAGCAATATAATAATTCGATTCGCCATAACCATATAATTCTACCATTTCCCAAAATAAAAGTCCCCGCGAGCGTATTTCCCCAAATTACTCGCAGGGACTAAAAAGAATTATTGAAGGACTACCTACTACATCGCCTTTTCGATAGCCGCCCGCAAATCCTCTAACCTGAAGGGCTTTTGGATAAAAGCGGCAGCTCCATTTTCTCGTGCCTCTATTTCTCTATTCTCCCCACTCATGAGGATAACTGGAATGCCGCGGAAATTTTCGTCGCTTTCCACAATTTTGAGTAGTTCAATTCCGCCCATCCCAGGCATGTTCGTATCAGATAAGAACAGATCAGGCTTTCTTCTCTGGGCTTCGGCAAGAGCTTCAGCGCCGTTACTGGTACCGACATACTCCCAATCTAGTTGAGCGACCATTGTCTGTGCCATACGCAATGAAGCTGGGTCATCATCCACGATTATTACATAAGACATAAAAACCACCTCTCGTTATAAAGTTTCTATCCAATGATGGTCTTAAACCGCCCAAGTCCTAGGTTCGGGTTTCGCAGGTTTTCCAGAGCCTGTTCTTTTAGGTTCTCTTCGGCGGCCTTGGAAAGAGCTTTTGGATTCCTTTCGTCAAAGTATAGTCGCACAATAGCGGCTTGTTCTTGGAGAAGACCCCGAACCACCTGCTCAATGGCATCCTCAATTCGCACCTCCTCTCCCGTGTCATCTATTATGGACTCCCGTAGAACCATTTCCCCGAGAAATCCATAAAGTTCCTCAAACAGTCTTTGAGCGCTAATCGGCATTTTCTGCACCTCTCTTTTTGATTTTTGGGTCTACAATATACTAGCACGTTCTCTTTCTCTTGTCAAAACAAAAGGCGCCAAGAAGTTTTTCTATCTCCTCCCCAGCGCCTTATTCTTGTACTAGGTTAAACCTAGCCAGGTGCATCGCCGAGCAAGTGTTTCTGGCGACGGGGGGCCGCCCAAACCCTTTTCCATTTCAGCGAGTTTCCTTTGATATGTTTCTGTGACCTCCGGCGGCGGATTTTTAAGTGCTTCTAGAATGCGCTTAGCTTTTTCGTTTTCATCCATGTTCACTTCCTCCTTAAGAAAATCGTACGCAAAATCGGAACAAAAAGCAAGGGTGCATTGTCGAACTAAATTCACGATCGTAAGATTTGTTCGACAATACAAAAACGGCTGTAAAGCCGCTTTTGTTGTTTACGCTAAATAAAGGAAGTGTGCGCCCAGAAGGACTCGAACCTTCAACCAATGGCTTAAAAGGCCACTGCTCTACCATTGAGCTATGGGCGCGTCGCTCTATAGTATACCCTAAATTCCGAGATCTTTCAACCTCTCAAGCGCTTCTTTTTGTTCTTTGGAGAGTTTTTTGGGTGTTGCAATGTTTAGCTGCACGTACATGTCTCCCCTGCCCAAGCCGGAAAAATGCGGAATACCTTTTCCTTTTATGCGCAGCACCTCGCCGGATTCAGCTCCCTCGGGGATTTTCAAAAGAAAGTTTGTTCCCTCGAGCGTGGGGGTTTCGATTTCATCGCCCAGTACAGCCTGGGAAAAAGCAATATCTTTTTTGAGCACAACATCATCTCCCCTCCGCTCAAACAACGGGTGCTTTTTTACCACAATCCGAATGTACAGGTCGCCGGCTTTGCCTTTTCTTCTGCCGGCATCCCCTTTTCCTTCTACGCGCAAAATCTGG
>DASRUP010000071.1:0-4229 GCA_035655395.1 Minisyncoccota bacterium | reverse complement strand
AACAGGGGCACGTTTATAACGGCGCCGGTTTCCAGGGTTACGGTTTTGGTGCCGCCCGCGGAGCGGTCGCCCTGCACGCCCGGAGGAGCGTCTTTTACTTTGAGCTGTACCTTTATGGGCGGAGTAATACTAATAACTTTCTCTTGAAAAATAATTGCTTCTACCTCCTGGTTGGATTTTAAAAATTTGGCGGCGCCTCCGACCTGCTCTTCTGTAAGCTCAAAACGCTTGCCGGGGTCGTCCGCGCGTGCAAATGTAAACTTTCCACGATTGGCAAAAATAAACTTTGCCTGGAATTTTTCAAGGTCTGCCTCTTGGAACACGTCGCCCTGGTGAAAGTTTTTGGGAAGCACGCGGCCCGTAATAAGGTTGCGGATTTTGGTTTGCGCCACTACCACGTCTTGCGACTTTCCCATTTGGCGGAATTCCAAAACCTCGTAGGGCTGGCCCTCGTAAATGAATTGCACGCCTTTTCTCAACTCATAATATGACAACATAGATTTGCAGCCGGACGAGCGGTGAAATTTTGTGAGACGCGTAGGGTCCCTCTGGGGTAAAGCGCGAGCAAAATTTTATCGCTCGGGAGGCATTGTAAAATCCGGATGGCCGAGCAAAAATTCGTTTAGCGTAGTTGGCTTTTTGCCTTCCATTTGGAGCTCGTCGACAATCAGCTTTTCTTGTTCCACATGCGCTTTGAGAATTTTTACGCGCTTGCCCTTCCAAAAGAAGAATGCGCCAGGCCAAGGGTAAAACGCCCGAATCTGCCTATCTATATACTCTGGATTTTGCTTCCAGTCAATAAGGCCATCTTCTCTGGTAAGCTTTTTCGTGTACGTTGCTTTGCTGTGATCCTGCTCTTCGGGCGTAATTTCGCCCGCAATCCACTTGGGCAATATTTCTACCAGCAAATCAGCTCCCATTTCCCAAAGAACCTGTAAAAGTTCCGGGGTAGTGGGCTTGCCGACGCCGTTTGAAAATTGATAATTGAAAATTGAAAATTCCCGTTGCGCCAGCAACGGCCCGTGATCAACCTCTTCGTCCATTTTAATAATGCTTACTCCGGTTTCGATTTCGCCGTTTAAAATGGTAAAGGGCACGGGCGTGGGACCCCGATATTTAGGCAATAGGGAAGGGTGCACGTTTAACGCGCCATATTTTGGTTTTTCCAAATCTCCCTTTCGCACAATATTTCCCCAAAACCCAACCACCAATAAATCAACTTCGTCGTTTGCGGCCTCCACTAACGTGTAGCCAGCTTCCTGAAGCCTGTTTCGTACGACCAACCCAAATTCTCTACCCAAAAACGCAATTTTTATTTCACTATTTTCCATTCTATTTTGTCTTCGTCGTCGGCATATTCAAGCCATTCCCCGCTGTCTGCCACCACAAACCATTTTTTCTTTGCCTCCGACCACACCATGGGCATGTCGCGGTAAAACGCCTTTTTTACCACCTCTTTGGGTTTTAGGCGGTCGAGTTCCAGCCACTTTTTAAACACGGTTTCTATGGTGTAGTCCAACCCGCGCGTGTTTGCCCAGGCGGCCACAATATCAATTGCTTTTTTTGCTTTTTCCACGGAACCCGCAAGCTCAAGCAATTGTTTTGCGGGAGCCGTATAGCGGGCGTAAATAATTTTTTGCTTTTTGGCGTTCATTTTAAGCTGCTTTATGGAAATGTTTTTTGTTTCAAAAAAGTGCGTAACAATTTCGCGCAACGCGGTTTTTTCTTTGAGTTCCTCGTAAAAGGGGATTTTCTTTTTGGTAAGGAACTCTTCGATTTTACCCGCAATACTTTTCCCAACGCCCCGGATTTTTTCAAGCCCTTTCACGCCGTGCTCTTTGTACACATCCAAAACATCTTGCTCCAACTCTTCCAAAGCCTTTGCCGCTTTGCGATAGGCGGCAGGCTTAAAAGGCACGCTGTTAATCTCCAGCAAGTCTGCCGTATGCAAAAATATCTCCGCCAGTTTTTTGTTACTTGATTCTCTCTTCTTCGCCATTGCACTTCAATTCTAGCCTTCTTTTCCTCAAACTTCAATCGGTCGGGGCCTTTTCTTTTTGGGCAAAATGTTTAAAGCCCGGCGTTAAACATCCACATAGGTACCTAAATCAGGCGATCGCCCGACTTAGGTACCTTATGTTGAAATGGCCAAAAAATTACGATAAAGTAAGCTTAACTATGAAACCGCATAGGGTATTTATTGCCATAAACTTGCCAGACGAGGCTAAAGAGAAATTGCTGGCATACAAAACAAAATGGCCGGAGGTACCGGCACGCTGGACTACGCCAGAAAACCTGCATTTGTCGCTGGCGTTTTTGGGGAATACGTCTGACCAGGAATTGAAGGAAGTTTGCGAGTCAATGCAGGAGGTAGGGGAGCGGCACAAACCATTTTCCATCAACATCAACCGAATTGTATACGGGCCCGACGCAAAAAGGCTGCGGATGATTTGGGCAGTAGGCGAAAGTTCGCATGAACTTCTGGCTTTGCAAAAAGACGTAGAGAAAACTCTGGAACAGGAGAGTGATCAAACATTTTCACCGCATCTTACTTTGGCACGGCTCAAAGCATTTGAGCTGCAGCGCATGGAAGCGGAGGAGTTACCAGAGGTCAACGAAGAGATCTCGCTTTCTTTTGACGTAAACTCCCTAGGGGTTATGGAGAGTGCCGTAAAACGCTCCGGCGCAGAATACACGGTTGTCCAAAGCTGCAAGCTTGGAGCATAAAAACAAAGGCCCCGACTGTCCGTCGGGGCCTTTGTTTACCAGTTGGTGGCTACCCTCCTGCCTCCTCCGTGAGAAGCTTTTCCACCTTTCCTTGCAATTTGCCTTTGCTTTTCAGGATCCATGGAAGCAAAGCCCCCCGAGTGCGAGGCTTTCCCACCCTTTCTCGAGATTTCCCGCTGCCTTACAGGATCCATAGAGGCAAACCCGCGTTTTGATGTGTCTCCCATAGCACATATGCTAACTAATTTGTAATTCCCATGACCTTTCACCGTTCGTAGTATGGTACTAACACACCGTATACCATTAGGTGTCTTAAACTCTGTGTAACAGACGAGGCTATTGCAGCGTTTGTGTACAAAAGAGTATAATATGAGCAAGAGTCGTATCACCATTATAAGTTTCTTAATCCTTTTATATGTTTAAAAGACAGATTCTAGGAGGGATTGTTGCTTTCAGTCTTCTCGCGGGAAGCATTATTCCTTCAGCAAGTTTTGCGCAGGGCACAACCGACACAGCTCTTATCCAGCAGCTGCAGGCGCAAATTCAAAGCCTGTTGGCGCAAGTTCAGCAGTTAACGTCGCAAATAAGCCAGCTGCAAGGCCAGCAGTCGGAATTGCAGGCCGAAATAAAAGAGCTTAGGCTCGAGGCAAGGCAATTACGCGAAGGCATACAGGGAGAAGATGTACGCCTTTTGCAGGAAATTCTTGCCACAGACCCTGTAATCTACCCCCAAGGCCTTATAACCGGGTTTTTTGGCCCTCTCACAAAGATCGCAGTAATAAAATTCCAGGCAAAGTTTGGTATTAGTCAGATTGGAGAGGTAGGCCCGCAAACAAGGGCAAAGATTAACGAGCTTTTAGCAGAAGGCGCGGGTAAATCCGGCAAAGTTCCTCCAGGCCTCTTAATTGCCCCCGGCATTGCCAAGAAACTTGGCCAGGATCAGGATGACGATGATGATGACGAAGACGATGACGACGACGAAACCGATGCGACAGCCCCAACCATTTTCAGCCTTTCTCCGCTAGACAACGCAACCCTCGTAGCTGTCGACGTAAACCTCGTACTCACGTTTTCTGAAAATGTTGTTTCGGGCAGCGGGAACGTTGCCATAAAGAAAACGAGCGACGACTCGGTGGTAGAAGTTGTCGAAGCTAGTGCGACAGCAGGAGATGGAACAAAAACCATTACGGTAAATCCCGCCGCAAACCTAGCGGCAAACACCGGATACTATGTAACGGTGGGTGCCGACGCTTTCAAAGACGCAGCGGGTAACATGTTTGCCGGTATAAGCGATAAAAACACCTGGAACTTTACTACCGCCCCGTGAAGCAGTTTTTCACTCTTATTGGCATTACAGGCATTCTAGTGGGGTCTTTGTACCCCACTTTTGTTCTGGGAACTGATTTTGCAACTCTCAAAACGCAAATCGACGAAGTACTCAAGCAAGCCATGGCAATTCGAGAGCAGGTAAAGACTCTTGCCTATCAGCAGGCCGTACGCCC
>DASRUP010000070.1:0-3999 GCA_035655395.1 Minisyncoccota bacterium | reverse complement strand
CGGGCTAAGCAACCAGCTTTTCGCCGGAACGTTTTTGATAACCACCCGTGGACTAAACCTGGTTTGGCCCAGCCTAAAGTCAAACGCCATTTCCAAGTCGCCGTCTTTCACCTCGTATGAGTATCCTTTATAAGTAAATGTCGGATACTTTTTCCGCAACTCCCTTGCTTTCATATCCCCTACAATGCCACAATTTCCCCCTTTTTTCAAGGTCGATTTTGCGCAAAAAGAAAGCCGTCTCGGTTTGAGTGAGACGGTTTTAGGCATTCTCGGAAGAGCATTAACCTATGGGGATTGGAAAGCCTTGAGGGGTTATAAGCAGCATGGTTTTGCTTACAGCCTCCGCAAGTATCCACAAGAGGTCTTGTGGATCGCAAGGAAAGATAAAATGGGAAACAGCGCGATCTAAAGTTTGTCGACTTTCGGCTAGAGAGTCGAAAATAGTGTCCGCAAGGAGAGGGTTGGGGAAAAGTATGGTCCTCTCACCCCATGGCCATACAACAGCGGCCCATTTTTCTCCCTGTATCTCCTCGGTTGGAGGCGAAGACACCTCCTGCACCCACCAAACGTGGTCTCTCCGCAACACAGCACCCGCGGCTTCCATGCACAACCTCCCGTCGTTATTAGTTTCCCCATTGTTAACTGGGCTGGTATTAAGATACGCTATTTTTATGGTCTTGTCAAGGGTAACACTATCCCAAAAGGCGTATGGCCACACCGGTTATGGCGGCGACAACACCAATCACCCAGAAGCGCATGGTAACTTTATACGGAGGCCAGCCCTTGGCCTCAAAATGGTGGTGAATGGGGGCGGCCAAAAACACTTTTTTGCCATGGCGCAGCTTTTTGGAAAGCAACTGGATTATGACCGAGGCAGATTCTACCACCAGTAAAATAGCGATAATAGGAAGTACGAGCACCGAGTCGGTAAGAAAAGCAACCACGGTGAGAGCCGCGGTTAGGCCCATTATTCCGGTTTCTCCCATGTAAAAACGGGCAGGAGGAATATTAAACCAAAGAAAAGCCAGTATGGCTCCGGCCACCACAAAGCAAAACGCGGCCAGGTCAATTTGCTGCTGGGCAAACGCAATAACGCCGAACGCCGCGAAAATCGAAGCAAATGTGCCGCCTGAAAGGCCGTCGATGCCGTCTATGACTCCCCCGCTATACGTGGCCAGCATAACGATAACAAACAGGGGAATGTACCAGAGGCCAATAGTCCAGTCGCCGTTTCCGGGAACATGAATAGTACTCCACTCTAACTTGTAAAAAAACCACAGAGCTCCCGTAAGGCCAATAAGAGTAACCAGGGCAAACCGATATTTCAGGTCGAGGCCGCCTGCCACGTATTTGCCAAACAAACTCCACACGGGTTTAAAAAAGCCTTTGGTTGGTGGAGCTATTACCTGCATCAAGTCGTCTAAAAAGCCAACGGCGCTTGCCGCCACCAGTGTTGCCAAAGGCAGCCATGTTTGCCCGCGGGACAAAAAGCTGAACTTTTCAAACCACCAGATGTTGGTATACGAGAGCACAAAGAATACAAAGGCAATAATGGGCGGCACAATCCAAATGAGAACGCCGCCAAACCGGGGAGTTTTTACTTCGCCTTCCGAATGGAACTTTTCGAAAAACGGCAATCCCCCCCCGCCCAAGGCCTGCTTTCGCACGGTTTTGCGCCAGAGTTTGTGTTTGTACAAGATGTTGGTAAGAAACGGCGTTAAGAAAAACGCCAGCAAAAAACTTGCGGTTCCCAGTGTTGCAATTTTAATAACGCTTTGCGAAAGATCTATTGAGGCAGGTTCCATTGGTAGGAGTTTAAGGTCCAGCGGAGGAGTTTTTCCATTTCGCCGAACCTGTCGTCTGAACCTAAGATAACATTTATAATATACCCTTTTTTATCCGGACTTTCGAGTACCAGCAAAAGGCATTGTTTGGCCTGCGGGGTAAGTCCTGTTTTGCCCCCCAAAATTTTTGCGGGCCAGTCTCGCCAATCCAAAAGAACATTTGTATTGGTCATGGCATGATGAAAGCGGCCGTCTGCAGTATACAGATTGAGCCGTTGCTGTGAAAGGATGTCGAATACTTGGGGGTACTCGCGCGACAAATAAACAGAAAGTTGGGTAAGCTCTGTCGCTGTAGAATAGTTTCCGCGAGGGGCAATAGAGTCTAATCCGGTGGGGTTTACAAACGACGTATTGCCAAGCCCTAAGGCAGAAGCCTCGTGGTTCATTGCGGCAACAAATTCGGTTCTTCCCACGGGTTGGGCTAAAGCTGCGGCAGCGTCGTTCGACGACTCCATAAGCGCCAGGTGCAGCAGATCTTTTACCGGAAACACATCGCCTGCTTTGAGCATGCCTGTTTCTCCCAGTTCCCCAACAGCCTGTTCGGTAATAAACACATCCTGCTCCGGGGAATAGTTTTTGAGCGCTACAAGCCCCGTCATGAGTTTGGTGAGGCTGGCAATGGGCAAAGGTGCCTGGCCGTTTTTCTCAAAAAGAATTTTGGTGCTTCCGTCTTCCTTCACAAGCGTAGAGAGTACGGCATGTGCGTCTACAGAAAGGGATTGCGCCTGTTTTGTAGAAAGCGGATATGCTCCGTGGAGCATTGCTTCAATTTTTATCTGGGCAGCGTATGCTGCCTGCCACTCGGGGTTGGTTTGCAGTTCCTGTAAGAAAAAGAACCGGGTGAGTACGTCTTCCAAAGTATTCGTCCCCCACCAGAAAGGAAGGCTCAAACAAAAAGAGATAAGAAATACTTTGAGATTCTTTGAAATCATTTGCCTTTCTCTACTTTGAGATGCAGTTCTTTGAGCTGTTGCTCTGAAACTTCGCTGGGTGCTTGCATCATAAGGTCTTGAGCATCCCCTGTTTTGGGAAATGCCATTACCTCCCGAATGCTCTGTTCTCCCAAAAGCACCGCAAACAAGCGGTCGAGGCCCGAGGCAATTCCGCCGTGGGGCGGCACGCCGTATTCAAAAGCCTCCAGCATGTGGCCGAATTTTGCCCGAACATCTTCTTTACTGTTTCCCATAAATTCAAAAATGTCTGCCAGCAATTTCGGGTCGTATATGCGCAGGCTTCCCCCCGCCACTTCGTATCCGTTGAGGGCCAGGTCGTATTGGTGGGCAAGCACGCCGCCCGGGTCTTTTTTGATCTCTTCAATCGAATTTACCTGCGGCCTGGTAAAAGGGTGGTGCACCGCGTCCCAGCGATTTTCCTGTTCTTTCCACTCAAACGCCGGAAAGTCAACAATAAAAGCAAAAGCCAGTTCATTGGGGTCTTCTTTGTTTTCCCTAAGATCCGGTTTATCGCTCCCCCACTTCTCCATTGCCTCTTTGTATGATATCCGGGGGAAAGGAGTTTTCTGGATGCGCTTTTCAGGGAAAAGTTCTTCCACCAGTTGCGTGTATAGTGTTTCAATGAGCTGTAGCACGTCTTCTTGCTCCACAAACGACATTTCAATATCCAGCTGGGTGAATTCGGGCTGGCGGTCTGCCCTTGGGTCTTCGTCGCGAAAACAGCGCACGATTTGGAAATACCGTTCAAAGCCAGCCACTTGCAGCAATTGCTTGTACTGTTGCGGGCTTTGAGGCAAAGCGTAAAATTTACCTGCGTACAGCCTGGAGGGTATCAAATAGTCGCGCGCTCCCTCTGGCGTAGACTTCGACAACACGGGAGTTTCTATTTCGACAAACCCTTTATTGCTAAGAAAGTTTCGTATAAACTGAATCCCCTGGTGGCGAAGTTTTAAATTGTGCTGCAGGCGCTCGCGGCGCAGGTCGAGGTACCGATAGTGCAAGCGCGTATCCTCGCCTATTTCGTAGCCGTCGGTGTCTATGGGAAGGGGCAGGGTTTTTGCCTGTGTGAGAACATGCACGGTCTCGGCCGCAATCTCAATGTCGCCCGTGGCAATGTTGGGGTTTTTAAGCTTTTCTGGGCGTTCCTGCACCGTGCCTTCAATTTCAAGCACCCATTCTGGCCGCACTGCCTGAATGGTCTG
>DASRUP010000069.1:0-3420 GCA_035655395.1 Minisyncoccota bacterium | reverse complement strand
GGCTTCAGGCCCGCCTGGAGGCCCTGGGCTACAGTCTGTCCCGGGACGAAATCTCCAGCGTGTTTGAGTCCTTCAAGGTACTGGCGGACAAGAAGCGGGAAGTTACCGACCGGGACCTGGAAATCCTCATGGATGAAGAGAAGCGGGAGTCCACCGAGCCGGTGAGCTACACCCTGGACCAGGTGCACTTCTCCAGCGGCGACCACACCATTTCTACTGCTACCATACGTCTTATCGGTCCCGATGGGAAAGCGAATGACGGTGCTGCCACAGGTAACGGTCCGGTGGATGCCGTATGTAAGGCAATCGACTTGGTTATTGGTTGTAGTTGTAAGCTTTCCAACTTCAGCGTTGACGCTGTTGATCAGGGCAAAGATTCCCAAGGCGCGGTAAACATTCGCATCGAGAACAACGGCCGCATCTTCTCGGGCCGGGGGGCCTCCACCGACATCATCGTGGCCAGCGCCAAGGCCTATCTTAGCGCGGTAAACCGTATGCTGGCCGCCGACGAAGAGGCCACTTTGGTGCCAGTCGGAACAACTCCCGACTAATATAGTTACACAGGCGATTTGGTTCGCTTCCGTAAAGGACTGTTAAGTTAGCATTTATGCAACTCTTGACAGTCCTATTTTATTTTCGTAAGATATGAACGATGAGCATAAAAGGTTTCTCACAACGAGCTTTGGCAGTCTTGGTCATTGTCGTTACCTCGTTAAAGGGAGGCCTTTTTATGCTAAGAAAGAAATAGGAAAGATATAGCAAAGAACTTTGAGCGGCCTCCCTAAAGGAGGTCGTTTTGTTTGAGCGCAGTGAGAAGAGTTTGAGTAGTTGAATTCTGCTCGCTGCGCTCAAAACAGCACATATGCGGCAGTTCGCCCACGTGGCATGGGGCACACTCTTGAGGGGGGTGCCATCCACGGATGCTTGTGGGTTCAACTCCCACCTGCCGCACCAGCACTTTTTGGTAACAAAACATAAAAATCCAAGGAGGGGATGATGCAAGACGGTATTGGAAAACCAATAGAGGACGGAGTGCAGGCCTGTCGGGCTTGTGGTAGTAGTGACTGTGCGGGTTGCGAGGAACCTTTTGCATCTGGGTTGTGGCCTGACTTTGGCCCCTATGGCTTACCTAATGGTGCGGGTCGCGTCGACGTACCAAGGAATAAAATAAGCGACGCAAATTTCTCACCTTTATTGAGGGCCGCAAGGCTCATGGGCTTGTAAGCTAAAAGCTTGACAAGCCCTTTTTATTTTCATAAAATAGCAATATGAGTTTTATAAAAGGCCTCATTGAGATTATTGGAATTATTATTCGACCCACCAAAAGGGAGGCCTTTGTGTATATAGAGAAATAAAGAACAACAAACCTTGAACTTATACGGCCTCCCTACGGGAGGTCGTTTTTTTACCCTGAGCGAAGTCGAAGGGGTTTGACTTGAGCCTAGTGAGCGGCATTTGCCAGAATCTCGCTCACTGCGCTCGAATCAAATTCGGTGCAGAAGAGCAGTATTGAGGAGGAGCGATGAGTTCTGGTCAGAATAAGAAAACACCTAAACAACCGAATAAGGATTTTGAGTTGCTAAAGCCGTGGCAGGTGGGAAGCTGGCGCACAGGTATGAAGGGAATATAAGATGGTTTTGGAATATGTTGCCCTAAAAAGCGATAGACCTGCGGCAAAGGTTCTGAGAGAGTTAAGCAGTGTAGTTGAGAGTGCCCGTCTTTTAGTGGACGATAAAGATCGGGCAAGCAGCTCATGTGTAGTTTTGTTGAGCCTTTCTCGCAATGAGAGAAGAAATTTGCTTAAACCCGGCCGCTATTATGGCTGTGGGCAAGTTGTTCCCAAGCAGCACCTTAAGGAAGATATGCTGCCTCCTCAAATACGAGGGGCAAAATCTTTCGTTTTCGTTCGGGGCCAGTCTGATGACTAGGCCCTCTTTTATTGCGAGTGGGCGGAGAAGTGTGGAAAAGAGGGATTGACAACAAGTGGAAGAATCTGGTACGGCTCTTAAAAAGAACCAGTACCTTATCTTTGGGGAGGTGATATGCTTTCGAATAAACCGGTTGCAGTATTCCTTGAACAAGACTGGAGGGGTCGCGTAGAGCAACTCGAGGAGATATTCTCCGTTCTTTTAAAGGAGCGAGAGTTGTATCTTCACGTTAAAGAAACCGTACCCGAAAGGGCACGGGTTCAAGGGTCTCGATTCATCCTCTTTCGACCGTACTGCGTTGAGGAGTTAGAAGTTCCTTATTGGATACAGGGATCTACATATGAATGCGTCCAGATACCTCTTTTCGGACGAAAGAAGGATCCGGGACTTAAGAGACTTCTCCTTGAAGCGCTTGGAGGAACTCCTATAGGCCTGTCGCCATGACAGGCTTTTCTTTTTAGATAAAGAGATTAGAATAAGGTTATGTTTATTGACACGCATGGGCATGTAAATTTCAACGCATTCAGGGAGGATTCCTCGGAGGTGCTACAACGTACGCTGGAGGGACACGTTTGGGTCGTAATGCCGGGGTCTCAATACTCTACTTCCAAAAGAGCTGTGGAAATGGCAGAAAAATACGAGCAAGGAGTGTATGCTGCCGTAGGCCTGCACCCGATTCACATTGGCGAGCAAAGGAAGGTGGATGTATTAGAGGTGCAGTCTGAAGAAAAAGCGGAGCAGCCCTGGGAAACATTTGAAACGCGCAGCGAGGAATTTAACTACGAGGAATATAAAAAACTTGCCCAAAGTAAAAAAGTGGTGGCAATCGGAGAAATAGGTTTGGATTATTACTATTTCCCGAAGAGCAAAGTGAAAAGAGAGGAGATAAAACGAAAGCAAAAAGAAACTCTGCGCCAGCAAATGGACTTGGCAGATGAAATGCATTTACCGGTTATTATCCACTGCCGGGTTGCTCACGAGGATTTGCTGGAATTCCTCGGCGAGCGAAAGCAGGTACGAGGAGTGGTGCATAGCTACACGGGAACCGCAGAACAGGCGCAAAAATTTATGGATTTTGGTTTGTATTTTGGGTTTAACGGGCTCATATTAAAAAATGTGCCAGCCCTGCCCGATCCCAAAGAGATAATAGCTTCCATTCCGCTCGATAGAATTGTCTTGGAAACCGATTCGCCGTATCTTTTGCCGCCTGGCGCATCCAAGGAACGCAATGAACCTCTTTTTGTAAAGTATATTGCAGCAGAAATTGCCAAAATCAAGAAAGTTTCGCTCGAAAAGGTTGCAGAAAGTACCACAAATAATGCAAAAAAGTTATTCACAGTTTGACACTACTTTGTGCAATGGTATAAAAAAGTTGTAAGAGTTCTGGCGTGGTCGCGCCGGATATACACTCTTTCGAACATGGGCTTCGAATACATAAGGAAGTCCAACGATTGTGGCAAAGAAAAAAAAGAAGGGTCGCTAACAACAAAGT
>DASRUP010000068.1:0-9288 GCA_035655395.1 Minisyncoccota bacterium | reverse complement strand
GCAATCCCTTTTTGGTCGAGCAGCACCACCACGTCGCGGCCCTCTACCCCGCGAAACCGAAAGTGCGCATTGTTTGCCAAACGCCGTTCTGCAGAACCAGTAAGCTTGCTGTCGGGAATCCTTCGCAATACTCCTTTGATGAGCTTGTCTCGAAGCTGACGGATTTTAATGTTGGTAACAAGCATGCGGGGATTGTGCAGGGCCTCAAGCGCGGCTCCCATGCCTACAATGGCAGCAACATTTTCGGTGCCAGACCTCACACCCATTTCCTGACCCCCTCCTTCCAGCACTGCTTTGAGCGGCATTTTATTTCTTTTATACAGCACGCCGACTCCCTTGGGACCATAGATTTTATGCGAGCTTAACGTAAGCAAATCCACCTGAAGCGTTTGGGTATTGCAATCTAAAAAATTCGCAGCTTGCACCGCGTCACTATGAAAAACGGGGTAGGCCTGTTTTTTGTTACGCCGCAACTCCTGGATTGCAGCTCCTATTTCCCCTACCGGTTGCACAGTGCCGATTTCGCTGTTTGCATACATAACAGAAACCAATACCGTGTTGGGCTTTATTGCTCCCATAACATCTTCTGCGCGCACAATACCGTCTTTTTGGGGCGCCACATAGGTAACCTCTGCAATTCCCTCTTTTTCGAGGCTCCTGCACGGTTCCAAAACCGATTCATGTTCTATGGCCGTTGTTACAATATGCGGTTTTGTATTTTGTATGGCGCCTTTCATTACCAAGTTATTCGCCTCCGTAGCACCACTCGTGAAGATTACCTCATCTGCGTTGCAACCCAAAAACCGAGAGGCCTGTTCTCTGGCTTGTTCAATGGCAGCCCGTGCCTTTTGCCCAAAGCTGTGCTGCGAAGAAGGGTTGCCGTAATGCCTTCTCAAATATGGCATCATCGCCTCCAACACCCCTTTATCCAAAGGTGTCGAGGCCGCATAATCCAAATAAATCGGCTTTCTCATGTCTTTATTGTATAAACAATTTTCGAGCCTCCGTCCAGAAACTATCATCGTTTCCATTTTCTTTTCTCCAATACCACCATTCTGCTCCCCACAGGTAGAATTCTTGCATGCCGGTTTGGCGTGCGAATTCGATGTTTTTTTGGAATTGCGCCATATCAAAAGCTCTGTCTTGTTCTTCCATAGTGGTGTCGTACAGCAGTTTGCCAGGCCCCCAGGGTTCTGCCTGCAATTCCCCAACAATTACTTCTTTGCCGAAAAAAGTATCAATATACCCTGCCTTTCTTGCGTAAAAGACGGCGGGCAAAGGGTAGGTCACATACCGATCGATTTCGTGAAACCAAACTTTGCGGTACATGGTAGTGCTTACCACGTCGCCAATGCGCGCGGCCCGAATCCAAAACGATAACTCTCCGCTATCTGACATCACTATAGGGTGGTCGGCGTCAAGCGACTTCACCAACTCCACTTCTTTTTCTAAGAACTTCCTGTCTACCCACGGACAATCGCCAAACTTAAACAACGGCTCGTTTTCCACCTGCCATTTAGCTAAAGCCGGGGCATCTTTATACCTCGCCACTAGGGCCTCCAAAAGCTCAAGAATTTCTTGCTGCTGCTCTTCTTTCGGCAGCCCTTTTGCCCATTCGGGAAGGTGGCATTCTGGCCACCGCATGGTTTTCATTCCGACAACCAGTATAAGTTGCGCATTTCTTTGTTCTGCCTCTGCCACAAGCCAATCTGCATTCGCAAAGGAAAATGTGCCGCGCTCTGACTCCAAACTATCCCAATCGAGCGACACCTTCAGGCGCTTTACCTGCAACTCGTCCAAAAGGGCGGTGTATACGGCCTGCCAGTTCAAGCCAAGGATTGTCGCATGGTTTGCAGAAAAATTCACGCCCCATGTAATGGTTTTGGCCTCTTGCGTACCTCCTACAAATAAGTATGCAGCGCCAACGGCGAGCAAAAGAAGTATTCCGATGCCAAAAACCTTTAAAAACTTTTTCATGCAGCCAGTAAAGCTAATCCTGCTCCGATGAGAATAATAGAAATCACTTTTTGCGCAATACTCCAGGGAGAACTGCTTTCCTTGAGCACAGAGGGGAAATACAAAGAAAGGAAGAGCGTAATAACGAATAAGAAAAAATAAGTTACTCCTTCCAACGCGTTTACAAAAGGAAGAAGTCCAAAAGGAACAAGGGCGACCGCAAGACTTTGCAGGAAAATTGCGCTTCCCCCTATAATCTGGTTCCCCGCCACCAAAACCCCTAATTTTTGAAATGCCGGGCGACGTCGCTTTTTTGGCGAGCGCAACTTATGTAAGGTATCTCGCACCTCTTTGAAGCCCAGAAAAACAAAAGAGGCCAGAAAAGATCCAAGAGCGATCCACACCAACCCAGAGAGAAAACTTTGCGCTTCGTACACGAACTTTGCCAGCACGAAAAATACCGAAAAGAGTAATGCAGCGCAAGCGGCATAAAGCAAACTTTGAACGGTTACCAATGCTTTTCTCTCTAAGGTAACCCCGATGCTTCCCGCAACGAGCAATACAAAAGCAGGAAAATTTTGCCCAGAAAACACCTCACGCTCTCCCGATAAAGCAAATACGAGAATGAGGGTAAAAATAGGGGCCGCGCCTCCTAAAGCTGGCACAATCCGCGAAACTTCAAACTTCCGGAGCCCGCTAAATAACACGAACAAGGCGCCGACCCGCACTGCCCCTGCTCCGATTGCCAAAAGAACAGTGGCAGCTCCGGGAAACTCCAATACCCCAAACGGAATCAGCAAGACTGCCGCAACGCTTAGCATTCCAACAAAAAATGAATATACCTTCGGGCTCAAGAGAGGCCCCGAAAGCAGATATTTGTCTATCGTGTTTGTAATTGCGAGTAAAAAATACCCGGTAATGGCGATTACAACCCACATACCAGTTTCTTGATGTTTTCTGTTCCGTTTTTTTCGATTTCCACGAATCCCTGCATGGCAGCCTCGGCAAAATTTCCCTCACGGATCAAATCAGGCAACCATTGATGAACCAGGCTTGGTTTTTTCTGGTCCAAACCTGCTCCAATATCCAATAGCCATTTCCTGTTAAGCACTTCTTGCGAGCCGATCGGAGGCGCGATTATAATCGGAATACCGAGTCCGGCATAAAACACCAATTCTGAAGGCTTGGTCCACAAGATATCGGTTTGGCTCAACAGTCTGGCAAAATCGGCAAAGTATTTCTTTTTGCTGGGCGAGGAATGGATAACAATACTTCTTGCCTTGAGCTTTTTTCGCAAATCAGCGGCAAGTTCCCGGTGTATTCCCGCAACGAGATGCAGGCGCAACTTTCCACTCTTTAACAAAGGCGCCACGCTCTCTGCCATATCTTTCGCAATTTCTACTTGTGCGCCCGCTCCCCCAATGGCAAACGTAAGGTTTACTGGCTGTTTGGCCTTTTCACTCGGCAGCTTGCCTACGTACTGTTCGACGAGCTTTTCGTAGCGCGCACGGTATTTGCCTTCAGGATCCAAAACAACCAAACGCCGTTTCAAATCGCGTTTTGCCAGAAAAGCGCTTGCTCTTGTAAATTCTCCTGGCAAAGGAAACCCCGTTACCACCACATTCTTTTCTCGCACACCATACCTTTGCAAGCGGTCTGCGGCCCTCTGGGTAGAGGCGCAATAGATAATCTTGCTTTGCGAAGGCTTCAGAGGAGCCCAAGCCCGCGAAATATCGGTGTCGGGAATTACCAAATAAATCGGCCCTTTATATCCCCAGAATTCTGCCATGTAGGCTGGCGTAAAAAACGTGGTAATCAGGGGCAAAGGCTTGCGATTGAGTTTCCATATGAGGTTTCTCCCCCACTTCTTGTTCTCCATTATGCGGTAAATCTGCTTTAACTGCATGGTGGGAGAATCAATAGACTGGGTGCTGGGGTAAAACTCTTTTATTTCCTGAAATTTGTCGAACAAAGAAAAAACAAAATCTCCCAGTATCGGGAATTTTTTAAAACGCGAAATGGTTTCATATAGGCGCTGCGTATCTTCCCAAATCTTGCGATCTCCCTGGGCAATTCCAGGATAATTGTTTGCCGTAATAATCTGCCCTCCCTGCGCAATATCTTTAAATGGCAGCGCAGCTCTTTGATGGCCATACCCCATGTCCACTGCCACCACCCAGGCTTTTTTCCTTCTCAATCCAAACATCTTTGTCTAGTATACCAGAAATCCCTCCCTCTTTCGAAGTTTCCAATGCAGGAAAGCGACGACGGCGTAAAAAGGCAAAAACCAGAACCACGGAAAGTTTTCGGTTTGCACGGCGGCAAAGGGAAATGCGGCAAAAAAATCTACTACCCATAAAGTATATTCCAGCATTACGGCCACGGGGAAAGAAACCAAAAGTCCAACAAACGAAAGCAATGTCCCCCCAATCATCAACGCGAACCCCAAACCCATGAGCAAAGGCACTATAGGAACAATGAGAATGTTGGTAACGACCGAAACCACCGAAATCTGCCCGAAGTTCCAAATAAGAATGGGCAACGTGAACACCTGGGCAGCTAAAGTCATGGCTAAAAGCTGGCGTGCAGGCATCTTCTTTGGCAAAAGAGAAAGCATGGGTGAAAGCAGCAAAATCATGCCAAGCACCGCGAGAAACGAAAGCTGGAATCCTGCGTCTCTTGTGAGCAACAAAGGATTGAGCAAAAGCATTGCGCCGGCCGACAGCACCAACGCCCGCAAAGCGGCATACGGCCTTCCCAAATGCTGGCCAAGCAAAAACATCCCGCCCATTATGCCCGCTCTTACCGCAGAAGGCTGCAAACCCGTAAGCACTACATAGAAAATCAACAGAGCCAGAGTGACATAAAAAGCTTGCTGGCGCCACAAACCAAACCATATCAAAAAAGGCATCAAATACATGGTAAGTATGGCAATATGCGCTCCGGAAATGGCAATAATGTGCCGCAGCCCCGTGGCGTTTAAGTCCTGCGCCAAATCGTCTGACATTACGTCTTTGTCTCCCAAAAGCATTTCTACCATTACTGAACTATGGCGCGAAGAAAGATGTTGCTCTAAAGTATCTCGAAATGTTTCTTTGAGAGCAAACACCGCGGCCAGTGTCCTTTCTCCCAAGCGAGAGTAAGCGCCTCTTTGCACAACCTCAACCTTGGGATCCCGCATTATGGCGTATATGCCATCTTTTGCCAGAAATTTTGCGTAGTCAAAACCATCAAATGTACCGGGGCGTTCCAGTATTCCTTGCACTTGGATAATATCACCATACTGCACAAGGAAAGCTTCCTGCGTAGTAAGGAGAATGCGGCCTTCTGTCGCAAATATTGGCTGCACCACCGCATGCATAGAAGAAAACCGCTCTTCGGGAGCTTTTACTACCTTGGCTTCAAACTGCACCTCCTGGCCTGCGTATTGGGTAATTGCGCCTGCTTTTTCAAGCGCTTCAGTTTCTACGGTTTGGTAACGCCAGATAAACAAAACTGCGAGCACAAGGCACGCAGCAAGAAACGGTTTGGAAAAAGTCATCCTGTAAACCCGGTGGCAATAAGAGTGATGCGTACTTCTCCCTGCTTGAGACTCTTGTCGTGCACTGCGCCGAATATAATTTTTGCCTGGGGAGCCACTTGTTCCTGCACTTTTTTTGCAGCTTCCTGGATTTCGCTTAAGGTTACATCGTCTGAACTGCCTACGTTAAACAAAATGCCTTTGGCGCCTTTAATGGAAATGTCGAGCAGCGGAGAATGCAGCGCTTCTTCCAACGCCTGGTCGATGCGCTTTTCTCCCTTTGCCTGGCCCATGCCAAACACTGCTTTGCCCGAGTTTTTCATAATGCTTTTTAAGTCCGCAAAGTCCACGTTGATAATGCCCGGAACCACGATTAAATCGGAAATGCCCTGTACCGCTTCCCGCAAAATCTCGTCTGCCTTCCAAAAGGCAGAAATTACCGACGTATCCTGATCTATAATTTGCAAAATCTGGTCGTTGGGAATAACCAACAAGGTATCTACCTTGCTTTTTAATTCCAGAAGCGCGCGTTCTGCCAGCTTACCCCTCCATATGCCCTCAAAAGAAAAAGGCCTCGTGACCACCGCAATGGTCAGGGCTCCCTGGGACTTGGCAATTTCAGCTACCACCGGAATTGCTCCTCCCCCTGTTCCGCCTCCGAGCCCTGCGGTTACAAATACCATGTCTGCTCCTTTTAAGACTTCCGTGAGCTCTTCCCTGCTCTCCACGGCAGCCCTCTTGCCAAGTTCAGGATTCATGCCGGCTCCCAGACCGCGCGTTGACTCCTGGCCTATGCGTATTTTCCGATGGGCGCGGATTTTCTTTAAATCCTGCATGTCGGTATTTACCGCGATAAGCTCAATGCCCTTAATCTTACACTGCATCATGCGCTCGATGGCGTTTCCCCCCGCGCCGCCCACTCCCATGACTTTAATTGTTGTTGTTTGCTCCATATCCTAAGGAATAAAGGGTTTAAACCATTTCTTAAAATTCTGCAAAAAGCCGAGTTCCAGTTTCCTTTTCTGCGGGCGATAATCTTCGTCGTAGGCAAGCTGTGCCAAGCCGATTACGCCCAAGTAGGCGGGATCGGACTGCACGCTGGCCACCCCATGGGGTGTTCCTACCTTTACGGTAACCTTTAAGTCCTTTTTCGCAGATTCCACGATTTTTGGCAACCTTGCCCCTCCTCCACTCAATACCATTCCTCCCGGAAGCGTGCCCTGTCGGGAAATCTGCTTTAACTCTTTATTTACCAGTTGAAAAATTTCTTTGACCCGGGCTTCGATAATATGGCTCAATATTTTCTGTGAAAATACCAAATGCTCCCCGTCGGCTAACTCGATTCTTTCCATCTTCCTGCCTTTTCCCGGCTGGCATGTGCCGAATTCGAGTTTTACGCGTTCTGCAACAGCGGGTTCGCACCGCAATCCAATGGCAATGTCGTTGGTAATGTTTTCAGCGCCTATGGGGAATACAGCCGTATGAATTAAATCGCCTTCTTCGTATACCGCCAAACCTGTAGTGCCGGCCCCCATATCGAGCACTCCAACCCCCAACTCTTTTTGCTGGCGCGTGAGCACGCAAGAAGACGCCATAAGCGGAGAAGGGACGACATCGAGAACTTCAAGCCCCGAGATAAGCACGACGTCTGTCGCATTTTTTACGTAAGGGGAAAATCCGCATACGGCAAGAACATCGGCCTCGAGCCTTACGCCTTTCATGCCAACCACCTCTTTTACCTGCTCTTGGCCGTCAACCACGAAATGGCGCGGAAATACTTCGAGAATTTCCTTGTTTGAAGGCAAAGAGAAAGCCTGCGCTGCCTGCAATACCCGCTCGACATCCTCCTGGGAGATATGGCCGTCTGCTCTTGATACCGCCACAATTCCGTGAGAGGGCACCATAAACAAATGGCTTCCCCCGACATTGCAGACCACTTCTTCGATATGCTGGCCCGAGATGTTTTCGATGCGGTTCTTTAAGGCAACGACGTGGCGCGAGACCTCTTCTGGACTTACCACCTGCCCCCTCCTTACTCCAGACGACAACTCTTCTCCAAACCCAAGAATTTCAAGCTCCTCTCCCCCTTCTCTTTTTTGGAGAACAGCCATTTTTATGGAGTGCGTTCCAATATCGAGGCCGGTTAAAATTTTAGCTTTCATGAAAAAAGGTAGTCTTGTTCTTTTTGTTCCATGGCTCGCGCCTCTTTGTCGGTGGCATGGTCATATCCTAAAAGATGCAGTACACCGTGAATAAGCATCCAAGTTAGCTGCTTGTCAAAAAGTATACCATATTTTTGGGCATCTTTCCTTATCTGCAGAGGGCAAAGCACAATTTCTCCCAGCTCAGCTTCGTTCAAACCAGGCATTTTTTTACCCAAGGAAAACGACAAAACGTTGGGCACGTTGCTTTTCTTACGATGTTTTTTGTTCAGCGCTTTTGCCTCTATGGGGCCCACAAGCGCAATCGAAAGCCCAACCCCCCGTTTCCCTTCCTTTCGCAATACGCTTTCTGCAGTCTTTCTCAACGCATTTTCGTCTATCTGTACTCGAGTTCTGTTGGAAACTTCAATCATTGGCAATCTTCTATTGTACACTGTCGAAAAAAAGGTGTAAATCTAAGGTATAAACACGGTATGATTTTTCGAGCAAGTATCGTTGCGTTTGCCTTTCTTATTCCTGCGGTGAGCTGGGGCTTTTTGCAGTGGGCAGACCAAGAACCAGAAACAGTAACCATACCACAAGCAGTACCCGCAGCACCAAAAGTAAAAGAGCCCCAAGAGCTTACGCTGCTCTTTGTGGGCGACATTATGTTAGACCGCGGCGTAGAGTATGAACTCAAGAAAAACGGGGCCGATTGGACGTGGCCTTTCCACCATATCGCAGATTTTCTCGCTAAAGCAGACCTTGTATTCGGAAACCTGGAAAGCCAAATTTCAGACAAGGGAGTAAACGTAGGAAGCATTTATTCGTTTCGCGCCGACCCCCAATCTATGCAGGCCTTAACCTATGCAGGATTCGACGTACTCTCGGTGGCAAACAACCATAGCTTTGACTATACCAAACAGGCCTTTGAAGATTCCAAAGCAAGACTGCAGCAAGCAGGCATTATGCCGCTTGCCGACGAACTTGTTATCAAAGAACTCGAGCACGCCACAATAGGATTCCTCGCCTACAGCAATTTCCCTGGCCCGGCTTTAGTTGATTGGAATAACCTCAACCAGGTTATCAGAAACATCCGCCAGTCGGCAGAAAAAGTTGATATCCTTGTGGTTTCTTTGCACGCAGGCGAAGAATACCAGCCGCAACCAAACCAATTTCAAAAAGCCTTTGCCCGGGCTGCTATTGATGCCGGAGCAGATATTATTGCGGGCCACCACCCCCACGTTCTCCAGCCTTTGGAGCAATACAAAGAAGGCTGGATTGCCTACAGCTTGGGAAATTTTGTATTCGACCAAAAGTTTTCGGAAGAAACCATGCGCGGCGCCATTCTCAAAGTCGTAATCGCGGACAAAAAAATAAAGGAGGCCTCCCTCCTCCCCACCAAACTCAACGACTCATATCAAATTGAACTCGTTCAGTAAACAAAAACCCCGACGGTACCGTCGGGGCTAGCTTTCTCCTCCTGCCAGCTGTTGTTTTACGATTTGGCTTACCTGCCCGCCGTCGGCCTTGCCTTTTGTTTGCGGCATTAAAGCCGCCATTACTTTTCCCATGTCTTGCGGGCTCTGCGCCCCGGTTTTTGCAATGGCTTCTTTGACCAATTTGCGGATTTCTTCTTCTGCCATTTGTTCTGGCAAATAGCCTTGGATA
>DASRUP010000067.1:0-2032 GCA_035655395.1 Minisyncoccota bacterium | reverse complement strand
TATGCCTCCGCGCCACGTAACCATACACGAATTAGAACTGCTTGAGTTTAAGCCGCCGTTTGCACGGCTCCGTGTTGTTTGTTCTTCTGGCACGTATATCCGTACTCTGGTGGAAGATATTGGCAAAGCGCTTGGTGTTGGCGCCTATACCAAAGAGCTCAAACGCACGCGCGTTGGCGAGTACAAAATTGAGGATAGTAAAACCCTTATTCCAACGCCTCTTCTGCTTGCTCGAGTTCTGTTTTGAGTTTCTTAAATTCGTTTTCGGCTTCTTTGAGCTGGCCCTGGCAAAATTTTACCAGCACCACTCCCTCTTTAAACTTTGCCAAGCCAGCCTCCACGTCGACATCTTTTTGCTCCAGGTCTTTTACCAACTGCTCTAATTTTTGCAATGCTTCTTGAAGATTTGGTTTTTGTTGCGCCATATATTTTTATTGTATTTCTTCTACGCGCGAGACAAATCTGCCTTTCGCCACGCGAACCCCCACCTGTTCGCCCAGCTTCAACTGCGATGCATCTTTTACCACTTTCTTTTCTGCGTTAAACACCACGCTGTACCCTCGTTGTAGCACATTTTCCGGATTCAAAGAAGCAAGCATGCCTTGAATCCGCTCCACCCTTGCAAAGTACAGCTCTATTTGTTTTTCGTATGTATAATGCGCGTGCAACAACCGCTGCTTGAGGGTGGCGAAGCCTTCAAACACTCTGCCAAAGCCGCGGTGCAAGCGCTCTGCCTGCGTGTTTATCGCGTGCTTTTTCTCTTCCAATACGTCTTGCATTTTTTCTTGTAAACTTTCCCGTATCGCTTCTACATCCCGTATGAGCTCTTCTCTTTGGGTGCGCAAAAATGCGGCAACCGCAGTAGGAGTCGAAAGCCGTTTATCTGCCACATAGTCTGCGATGCTTTCGTCTTTTTCGTGGCCAATGCCGGTTATTACGGGCAACCGGGAAGAAGCAATGGCGTCGGCAATTTTTTCTGAATTAAACACTTTGAGGTTTTCAAACCCGCCCCCGCCCCGAATAAGCACCAATACGTCCAAATCGGGCCTGTTTTTATTAAACCATTGGAATGCTCCCACTATGCTTTCTTCGGCTCGATCGCCCTCTACCCATACGCTGTACAAAAATACCTTAAAGCCATAGTTCCCCAGGTTCTGGCGAAAGTCGTACAAGCCCTGCGCTTCTTCTGAAGTAATCAGCCCGATTCGCTGGATAACCTGCGGAATTTCGCGTTTTCGGGATTCGTCGAAATACCCTTTGGCCTCGAGTTTCTTTTTTAATGCCTCGAATGCCTTGCGCCACGCGCCTTCGCCATACGGCTGAACTTCCTGCACCACAATGCTCAAAGAACCGTTTTTATACATGCGCAGTTTCCCCACCGCCACAACCTCCATGCCGTTTTCAATAAGGTGCAGGTACTTTTTAAATTCCCAGCCGAATATCGAGCACTTTACCACAAAGTCTTTGCCGTTTGAGTCTTTGAGGTCGAAAAAGGCCATTTGGCCCCGCACGGTTTTAACGTCGTTCATTTCGCCTCGCACCTTTACCCTGCCCAAACGATCGAGTGTTTCCTGCACCAAAAAATGGCACTCCTCCACGGAGTATATCATGCCGCCCTCCCTGTCCATTTCAGGCTGTAAAAACGATTCTTGCATAGCGCATCTTATTGTATTGGTCTTTACATGGTTCTACACTTGCGGCTCCGACTTCTTTTGCCAACCTCACCACCTCTACTTTCTGGAGCGAGTCGAATTCCAGATACACTACCCCGCCGGGGACAACATGCTTTTCTGCTTCGCCTAAAAACTCTCGTATATATTGTAACCCATCTTTGCCGCCGAAAACAGCATGGTAGGGTTCCTGCTCCAACACGGACTTTTGCACGCGTGATTTCCTGCTTTCTGGCACGTAGGGCGGATTTGCCAGAATATAATCGTATTTTCCTTTCACCCCTGAGAAAACGTCGGATTGCAAAACTCGATACCGCTTTGAGTTAATACCATTGAGTTTCGCATTCAAGCGAATTTGCGAA
>DASRUP010000066.1:0-3519 GCA_035655395.1 Minisyncoccota bacterium | reverse complement strand
GCTCGGATTTGGCGGATGCAAACCTCGAAGAGGTAATCCGTGGAATTCGTTCCTCACAACTTGGCATCATCGTTCTTGCCGAGAAAACACAGGGAGACAATGTGCGCTTAGCTGTTGCTTTTGCCGCAGGGGCGGATGACTACATTCGTTTACCTGTAGATCTATCGGAATTGATGCTTCGAACATACGCGGTACTCCGTAGGCTTCAGGCGCCAGAGGTTGCAGGTGTGTCAACAAAGAAGTCTTCTTTGCGGGTCGGCGACTTGTTGCTTAAGTCAGGAACACAAGAGCTTTTCCTGGCAGGGAAAAAGATAGAGTTGACGTCTACGGAGTTTGAGATGCTTTATCTTTTAGTGAGCAATAGGCACAGGGTAGTTTCTAAGGGAACCTTGAAAAGTGAAGTGTGGGGGGCGAACTATCGTGACGAGAAGATAGTCCAAAAATATGTCCAACGACTGCGGCAAAAACTAGGAGACGATGCCAAGAATCCAATATTGATCGCTACGGTGCATGGAGTAGGCTACCGATTTATTGGTCCACCACCCGAATAAAAACCAGTCGGCGGAACCATGGTTCCGCCGACTTTTTCTTTTAGTTGTACTCGTTCATTGCCCTTTCTATGCCGTCAGTAACGATGAGTTCGAGGGCGTGCACAGCGTTGAGAACTGCTTGCTGCGCAATAGGTTCTTCTTCGGGCATAAAGCGCTTGAGTACAAAATCTTCCACATCGGAAGGTTTTTCTTTGGGCAAAATGCCCAGGCGTATTCTGGCAAAATCTTTGTTGCCCAATTGTTGTATAACAGATTCCACTCCCCGGTGCCCGGCAGATCCCGACCCCACGGAAATGCGGATTTTCCCCAGAGCCAAATCAAGGTCGTCGTGAACCACAATAAGATAGCTGGGTTCGCGCTCTGCCCGCATGGGCGACAAAGCCTGCATAATCCCTGTTTGCCTTTTGAGAAAGGCGACAGGAGTGTTGAGTATTCCTCGGGCGCTTTGGGAGTGCCGCTGTTGGAGCTTTGCAGATCCCGAAGGCGTGAGCAGCCAGTCTCTTATGCCGTGGCGCTGTACGAGAACTCGTATGGCTTTGCCAGAGGCATTCATCATGGTCTGTGGTTTGACCAGCATCACTTTCATGTGGCTAAGAATGTTTTCTGCAACAAGCGCGTTTGCCTTTTGGTCGAGACTATATGCAGGGAATCCAAACTCTTTGGCAAAGGTGTCCACCACCAAAAACCCTGCGTTGTGGCGAGTTTTCGCGTATTGGGTTCCTGGGTTGCCGAGGCCGGCTATAAGATACATTGAGATAGTATAACCGAATCTTGCAAAAAAGAACATATTTGGGTATAATAGGGGAGTAATATGAAAAGCACCCTTTCTTTTCTTTGGGAAATCGCCAAAATTGCCGTTATTGCGTTGGTATTGGTGGTAGGCATGCGCCTGTTTGTGTTCCAGCCCTTTTTAGTAAGGGGAGCCTCTATGGAGCCTAACTTTCACAATTGGGATTATCTCATTGTCGACGAGCTTTCGTATCGGTTCCGGGAGCCACAGCGCGGCGAAGTTATTGTTTTTAAATTCCCCAACAATCCTGCCGACAGGTACATTAAGCGAATTATCGCCCTGCCGGGAGAAACCGTAGTCGTGGAAGCAGGAAAGGTGGGCGTGTATCGCGGGCAAGAAGAGGTTATCCTCGACGAAAGGGAATATCTTTCTTTGCTCGATACTCCGGGATCGGTACAGACGACTCTTGGGCCAAACGAATATTTCGTAATGGGAGACAACAGGCCGGAATCGTCTGATTCTCGAAGTTGGGGAACACTCTCTGAAGACTTGATTATTGGGCGCGTATTGCTGCGGGTATTCCCGATTTCGGCGTTTGCGAAAGTGGAGGCGCCAGAGTACGAATCGCTATGAGCAAAAAACTCAAATTTCAGACTCCTACAGGAATGCACGATGTCTTGCCAGAAGACCAGTTTTTGTATGAAAAAATCTATGGGGTAGTGGACGACGTTGCCAAGTTTTACGGTTTTGGAAAAATTGAGACGCCCATGGTGGAAGACGCCGCTTTGTACGAGAAAAGTACGGGTGCCACTACCGACATTGTCGAAAAGCAAATGTACGCGTTTAAAACCAAAGGGGGCGATGCTTTGGCCTTACGCCCCGAATTTACCCCAGGCATCGTGAGATCCTACATTCAGCACGGCATGATAAATCTGCCCCAGCCCGTGAAGCTTTACTCCTACGGGCCTTTGTTTCGATACGAACATCCTCAAGCTGGCCGTTTTCGCCAGTTCCGCCAACTGGATTTTGAGGTATTCGGAGAGCAATCGGCGGCAATAGACGCCCAGATAATCCAAATTTTTTACGCCATACTCAAAGATTTAAAATTTTCCCATTTGATAATCGAAGTAAACAGCATTGGCGACAACCAGTGCCGCCCTTATTACAAGAAACTGCTCTCTAACTACTTGCGCCCGCGGCAAAACTCTTTGTGCGCCGATTGCAGGCGAAGAATCCGCGAAAATCCTTTGCGTACGTTAGACTGCAAAGAAGAAAAGTGCCAGCGGGTGCGATCGCAGGCTCCCCAGATTATCGATCACTTGTGCGAAGAGTGCAAAACGCACTTTAAGTCGCTACTGGAGTTCTTGGACGAAGCCGACTTGCCATATCACTTAGACCCTTATTTAGTGCGCGGACTCGACTACTACACAAAGACCGTATTTGAAGTGTTTTCAGACAAAGTTATGGAGGGAACTTCTGTGGAAGGCGAAGTTGTACAACGCAGCGCTTTGGTGGGAGGGGGAAGGTACGACGCTTTGGCCCGCATGCTCGGAGGGAAAGACGTGCCTGCTTCCGGAGCTGCTGCCGGAGTAGAGCGCATTTTGAGCCTTATGAAAGAAATGCAGCTTGCCGGCGTCCCAGAGCAGCCAGTAAAAGTGTTTCTTGCGCAGCTTGGCGACTTGCCCAAGAAAAAGAGCTTAAAGCTTATGGAAGAATTCCGAAAAGCCAGAATTCCTATTGCAGAGTCTTTGGGGAGGGATTCTTTGCGCACGCAACTGGCAAGAGCCGATAAGCTGGAGGTGGAGTACACGCTTATCTTGGGCCAGCGCGAAGTGCTGGACGGCACCATTGTAATTCGAAAAATGGATACGGGAGAACAGCAAAACGTGAAGTCAGAAAACGTGGTGGAAGAGATAAAAAAGCGGCTCAAGAAATAACATGGAAGACTGTATTTTCTGCAAAATAGCAGAAAGGAAAGCGCCCGCCGAAATAGTCCACGAGGACGAGCACTTTATGGTGTTTCCCGATATTAACCCTAAGGCTTCCTTGCACTTGCTGATTATTCCCAAAAAGCATATTGAAAACTTGCAAGAAGTGCCAGAAAGTGATACAGAACTGATGGGCAAATTGTTACTTTGCGCTCAAAAGGTCGCCAACAAAAAACAACTAAAAGGATATAAACTTGCAATGCACGTAGGCAGAGAAGGGGGCCAGGAAGTAGACCATCTTCATATGCAC